>JBDKHS010000215.1:0-28785 GCA_039797505.1 Pseudomonadota bacterium
AGCACCGCCGCCGACTGGTGTTTATTTGAACTGCATTATGATAAGAAGCCCAATTGGCACACTTATCAACAATTGTTAGCGTTTTCGCAATATCTCAAACAAGAATTAGTCGATATGCAGCCGCGTGATATGCTAGATATTTATATTTTTCTGGCTTTGGTGACAAACCATTTATCGAATACGCCCGCTGCCTAATTTTATCATTAAGATTTATAAGGAAATATAAGCATGCTGTATGCAATTTTTGGGGAAGATACCCCGAACAGTTTAGCAACCCGTCTTGAAATTCGTCCTGCTCACCTTGCCCGTCTCGAAGTTTTGAAAGACGAAGGACGCTTGATTTTGGCAGGCCCACATCCTGCGGTAGACTCGGTAGACCCCGGAAATGCAGGTTTTACAGGCAGTTTAGTCGTTGCAGAATTCAGCAATTTGGAAGCCGCAAAAGCTTGGGCTGAGGCAGACCCGTATGCAGAAGCAGGGGTTTATGCTAGGGTCACGGTGAAGCCTTTCCGCAAGACCTTACCATAATGAGTACGGATCGTATCGCACTGATTAAGGCGCAATTAAACGTTCTTGAGCCTAGCCATCTTGAATTACGCGATGACAGTGCACAACATAGGGGACATGCGGGTGCTGCGGCAGGCGGGGGACATTTTGCCTTGCTGATTGTCAGTGCTCACTTTGTTGGCAAAACACTTTTACAACGTCAGCGTTTGGTGTATAGCACTTTAAGCAGTTTGATGAATACGGAAATTCACGCACTGAGTATTAAAGCCTGTACGCCAGATGAGTTTGCGAAGTTTTAAAGCGGCTTCTAAATCCCCTGAAGGGGACTTTAAAGATTAAATATTTGTCTTTAGCTCCTGTTAGGGGAGGAGAGTCCCAAAGTTGCTTTAAAGAAAGCCCCCAACCCCCTAAAGGGGGCTAAACCTAAAAGATTTTGTCTTAAAAGTCCCCTTTAGGGGATTTAGGGGCTTCTTTAAGCAGTTTGATGAATACGGAAATTCACGCACTGAGTATTAAAGCCTGTACGCCAGATGAGTTTGCGAATAAGCCTTTAACTATTTGAAGACAAAATTATTTTTTCGTCCCCACGCCCCTGCGTCACAGCCATTAAGTTAGGCGTGGAGTTTTGTATAACACGGAGATGTAAGGACTGGCAGTGCTCAATCACGCTGAACCCAAGACCTGCTAGGTTTTAAAAACCTAGCAGGTCTAATGCTCGATACTTAATGGCAGTGACGCAGGGGCATGAGAACGAAAAATACTTTGATAGTCTTATCCTCTCAGAGGATTTAAGGGCGCAGTTTTTCAATTAAACCTATTTTCCACAACCAAGGAACACCGTGTATGTTAAAGCCTTTAATGCGTAGTTGTTTATTATCTTGTGCGGTGATCAGTGCCGCTTATGCCGCAGACAGCCAACCTGTTGCGGTGGTGAATGGTAAAGTGATTACAGAACAAGAGTATGATAATTACCTGAAAACCTTGTCCGATCAAAATCGTAATCCTGCCGAAATCGATGCCAAAACCTTAATTGACAATTTGGTAGAACGTGAATTGGCATTGCAAGATGCCATGAGTCAAAAACTCGATAAAGACCCGATGTTTGCACGCAAGTTGGAAGAAATGCGTAGCAACTTATTGGCTGCCACCGCGCTGAATTTGTATCTTGAAAAGCATGCGCCCACCGAAGCCACTTTGAAACAGGAATATGACCGTCTCACGGCAAACAAGCCTAAGGAATTCAAAGCAAAACACATTTTGCTGAAAACCGAAGACGAAGCCAAAGCCGTGATTGAAGAATTAGGCAAGGGCAAGGCTTTTGATGAATTGGCAAAAACCAAATCGACAGATGCAGCGTCTGCCAAAACTGGCGGGGATTTAGGCTGGGTGCGTAAAAACCAAGTGGTTGCCGATTTTGCTGATGCCTTATTGCACTTGGAAAAAGGCAAAATCACTCAGAAGCCTGTGAAAACGGAATTCGGTTTTCATGTGATTTTGTTGGAAGATTTACGTGATGTCGCCGCGCCTGCTTTTGATGGCGTGAAAGACCAAATCAAGAGCATGTTGCAAGCCGGTCAAATGCAAACCTATTTAGAAGGTTTGAAGAAAACCGCTAAAATCGAAATCTTGAAAAAGATTGATGAAAAAGCCGAAGTGACCGCGCCTGAAACTAAGAAAGTTGAAGCCAAACCCGCTGACGCTGCAAAAGCTGAAGTGAAAGCGGAAGCAACACCTGCGGAAGCTAAAACTGAAGATAAGCCCTCCGCCAAATAAGCGCGTGGTTTAAACACGCCCCCATGCTCTTTATTTAACAAGAGTTTGGGGGCGTTTTCATTTTTTTAAAATATAGCAAAATAATCATGTCCCCAACCCTAGATTTAAGCCTTGATTTATTACAACGCGCCTCACTCACCCCCGATGATGCAGGCTGTCAACCACTGCTTGCGGAACGTTTACGCCCTTTAGGTTTTAAGATTGAACCCTTGCGTTTTGCCGATGTCGATAATTTGTGGGTGCGTTTTGGTGAGACCGCGCCTCTGTTTGTGTTTGCAGGGCATACCGATGTTGTGCCCACGGGCGATGCCAGCGCGTGGAAATATCCCCCCTTCACTCCCACCATTGACAACGGCATCTTATACGGACGTGGCGCGGCAGACATGAAAGGCGCGATTGCAGCGTTTGTCACAGCCTGTGAACGTTTTCTTGCCAAACATCCCCAGCCCAAAGGCTCAATTGCGTTATTAATCACCAGCGATGAAGAAGGGCCGTCGATTAATGGCACGGTGAAAGTGGTTGAACATTTGGAAGCGCGTCATGAAAAAATGAACTGGTGTTTAGTCGGTGAACCCACCAGCGGCACACAATTGGGCGACGCCGTGAAAAATGGACGGCGTGGCTCATTAACAGGCTATTTAAGCATCGAAGGCGTGCAAGGACATGTTGCTTATCCGCATTTAGCCGACAATCCAATTCACCGTTTTGCGCCCGCCCTGCAAGCCTTGTGTGATGAAGTTTGGGATCATGGCAATGAATTTTTCCCGCCCACGACTTTTCAAATTTCCAATATTCACGCGGGCACGGGCGCAACTAATGTGATTCCGCAAACGCTGGATGTGGTGTTTAATTTCCGTCACAGCACCGCCGTCACCAAGCCTGAATTGCAAGCACGGGTGGTGAAAATTTTGGAAACTGCGGGCTTGAAATATCAGTTGAAATGGGTCAATTCTGGTGAAGCTTTTCTAACTGCCAATGGCGAATTATTAGCAGCAACGCAGCAAGCCATTCAAGAAATCTGTGGAATTGAGACGGAGTTATCCACCAGCGGCGGCACATCTGACGGGCGTTTCATTGCCCCCACAGGCGCACAGGTTTTGGAGTTAGGTGTGTTAAATGCGACGATCCACAAAGTGAATGAAGCGGTTGCGGTGCAAGATTTAGAGAATTTATCGCGGATTTATGAACGTATTTTGGAAAAGTTGTTGGGATAACCCAAAACAGCGACCGAACATATTAGTCTTTCAATGTTCATGTGATGGTCACACGACTCTTGTAAGCTGGGTTTGATGTCAGAAACAGGTTCAAGGTGCGCTCTGTTTTTAGGCGACAGCATTCACGGTTTTTAAGGTCTTCCATGTGAGTCCGAAAGCTGTTTTACAGACTGTTTACAGACTGATTTCCAAGATATTTTTGTGGAAATATGCAATATTCTGAGACTAATAAATATGTTATACTTCAAAGCAGGTAAGATATTGTTTTTGTCATTTCAAAGTGACAGTATATTTTCAGAAAAAACCACGATTTAACTATATAAATTAAGCGTTAAATCGCTTCCCCCTTGACTTACATTGATTGCTGAGTGGGAACTGCCAGTTAATGCTTAATCTTCACAGCATAGAGTCAACAAAATGGACACAGTAACCAACACGCCGCGTCTCGTTTATACGACACCTACGGGAGAAAGCCAAATGGGCAATGAACAAACGTATGCCAACACCTTGGATAAACAATTGCGCGTTGCTGAAGTCAGCTTACGTCAAGACGAACCCGCTGAAAAGCTGACCGCAGAAAACGTGCTGGATAATGCAGGCACAGTCGGCAATATCGACAAAATCCGCGATATTCTCTTTGGCGGACACATGCGCGATTATGACAAGCGTTTCAAGCGCATGGAAGATCGTTATTCGCAAGAAACCACACACTTACGCGATGATTTAGCGCAACGCATCCGCGCCCTTGAAGAACTGTTAAACAGCGAAGTGGATGGTCTCACGGAAAAAGCGAAAACGGATCGTCAAGAACGTCAAGCCGCTCATCAAGAAGTGCTGTATACCGTCAACAGCCTGAAAAATGAATTGAATGCGCGCGTCACCCAATTAGATGAACAATTTGCTAAAGACGTGAAACAAATGCGTCAGCAAATGCACAGCAAGTTTCAAGAACTGGTGACGCAAATGCGTCAGCAAAATGATAACTTGGTGGGCATGGTTAAGCAGGAAGTTGGACATTTACAAGAAGACAAAGTCAGCCGCACTGATCTCGCTTCTTTCTTCAGTGAATTCGCCCTGCGTTTGAACAAAGACCCCAAAGCCGATAAGTAAGTTTTATCCCCCCGCTGCACACAGTTTGCATGCTGGTGTGCAGCGGCGAAAATAATTTTTTCCATTCTCTGCCTGACCGCCCCTATTTTTGACTACGCCCAATGGATGAATACACCCAACTACGCTCCTTGCTCTTACACGATGATCAACAACGTCTGGCGAATTTAGAGCAACAGCTTGGGAATTCTAAAGCCCTGAGCCAATCCATCGCGGCGGTTTTACCGACTGCCTTGCAAAATGCCGATACTGTCCCGCTACAATCTGCCCTCCAGCAACCTGTAGAAACCTGTATTAAAGAGGCAATGCAAAAAAATCCACAAAGTTTCGTCAGACCCTTACTCCCTGCAATGGTCGCACCCGTTAGAACAGTCGTTGCCGAAGCCTTACGCTCAATTCGTGAATATTTAAATTTACAACAACAGCAATTGACAGGCTTAGACGAGAAATCAGCCGCACTGACTCAGCAGCTTACCGAGCTAAATGATCGATTATTGCCCTTAGAGGAAACTCTGATTCGCTTTGCTGAATTAGAGCAACGCTTGAATGACACCGAGCACCGTACCCGTGACTTGGCTGACATCTTGCCCAACGCGATTCGCCAAGTGACCCAACAGGCAAATGTCCAACTTTCATCGCAACCGATGAAAGCCGAAGAATTAGCCGACTCGCTGAAAATTCCCGTCGAGCAATGTTTAAGACAATCGGTGAATGATGATGCACAAACCTTAGCCGACGCGCTGTTTCCCGTGATGGGGCCTGCGATTCGTAAATCGATTAACGAATCGATGAAAGCGATGGTGGAAAAAATCAATGTCGCGGTTGAACAAAGCATTTCCCCGCAATCGGTGGCGTGGCGCATTGAATCCATTCGTCACGGCGTGCCGTATTCACAAATTGTGATGAAAAACACCTTGGTGTATCGGGTTGAACAAGTGTTCTTAATTCATCGCCAAACGGGTTTACTGATGCAACACGTCTCGCGTGAAGAAAGCGAAGTCACCGACAGCGATGCGGTTTCTGCCATGTTGACTGCGATTCAAGATTTTATTCGTGACTCGTTTTCATCGAATAAAAGTGATGAATTAGAACGTGCTGAAGTGGGTGAATAGACCGTGTGGCTGGAACGCTCACCCTTTGCCGTGCTGGCATGTGTGGTGCGCGGCATTGCGCCTTACGAATATAAAACCACGATGCGCGTCACTTTAGAAGCGGTGCACGCACGTTATGGCTTTTTGCTGGAAAATTTTGAGGGCGACAGCACGCCTTTAGAACCTTGTCGCCCCTTATTGCAACAAGCATTACAAGTTGAAATCAAGAAAAAAGATCAAGAAGGCAAGCCGCAAAATCGTTATTTTTCAAAATCTTTTATTGTGGTGCTGGTGCTTGTCGCGGGTGGTTTTGCGGCGTGGAATTATTGGCGATGGCAACAAGCGCAACAGTTTAACGCTTATTTAGAAACGCTGCGCCACAGCACAGGCATTACTATTTTAGAAAGCAAAATCGAAGGCGATCATATTCTGTTACGTGGTTTACGTGACCCACTCGCGCCAGACCCTGTGCAAATGGCAGCGCAATATAATTTGAATGCAGAACAAGTCAGCAGTCAGTGGGCGTTTTATCAGGATTTAAGCCCAGAATTTGTATTAAAACGTTTAACAGCCGCATTAAATCCTCCTGCTAATGTGAAATTCAATTTAACTAACGGGATTTTACAAGCCACAGGGCATGCTGATAAAAATTGGATTGATCAATTAAAACATACTGTACTGTTGATGGCGGGGCTGACCAAGCTCGATGATAGCCAATTATTAGATAATAATGCGTATTTAGAAAAAACACGGGAACAATTTGAAGTTTTCTTGCTGACTTTGAAAGCCACGCAGGGCATTGTGGTGGTGTCTTCAGAAGTGAAAAATGGACATCGTGAAATAACAGGCTTGCGAGACCCGATTGCAGAAGACCCCGCGAAGTGGTTGCCTGATTTTCAGCTAGAAGACATCGCGATGAATTGGACTCCGTATCAGGATTTAACGCCGTCTTTTGTGGAAAAACGCGCCCGTTTGCGTTTGGCTGTGCCTGAAACCGTGCAATTGAGCGTGAAAGAAGGGCGCATGAGCGTACAAGGCTACGCGCCTAAGGCATGGATTGAGCATGTGCAAACGGCTTGGCAAGGTATTGCAGGCGTAGAACAAGCGGATTTCAGCCAGTTGTTAGAACGTGATGCTTATTTGCTGGCGTATGCGCAGCGTGAATTGTTGCCGCCCAAGAGTTTAAAATTAGAAGTTAAAGAGGGTATTTTAAACTTTGATGGCTGGGTTGAAGATGCAGGCTTTGCCAAAATGCAGCAACAAGTGAAAGCTTTAGAGGGCTTTGAGTCGATTAAGTTGCAGAATTTATTAAGCCGTGAAAAATTCCGTCAGTTGACGGTGCAACGCTTAGAAAAAATCATGGTTTATTTCAATCAGGATGCGGGTTTTGGCGATCATCAAGAAAATAATTTGCGCGGGGTTTTGGATTTGTGGCAAAGATTATTGACGGTAACGCCCACGCCACCGCGTTTACAATTGATTGGGCATACTGATGGTATTGGTACGCAAGAACAAAATCGTCGCTTAAGTATTCAACGTGCTGAGGCAGTTTATCGTTGGTTGGTGAATCAAGGGCTTGCTGAGGCAAAGTTAGAACCTGCTTATCCCAGTCATATTCCTTTTGGGGAAACTGTGGTGAACTTTAAGGAGCGGCGTGTGAGTTTTAAAGTTTTGTTTTGATTAAGAAAGAGTAGAAAATTGAGTAGTCGTAGTAGTCGTAGGGTGGAATAGCGTAGCGTATTCCACCAAGAAACGTGATAACTTTTAAATGCAACATTTAAAGACTAAACAAGTGTTTAGCCCTAGGACGTGTCATCAATTAAGTGAAGTGGTCTGTTTCAGCGGCGTGTAGCGCAGATTTAAATCTGAAACTGCGCCCCCAACTCCCTAAAGGGGAGAGCTAGTGCAAGAAGCATAATGCTTTTTAAAACATAGGATTACGCTAGTTTTTCTTTTTCTTAATTTCATATATTTGTGTATTTAGCCGCTTATTTTGTCTATTTACGACCCTTTTTTAACTTATTTTTATAACGAGTCTTTTATAAAAATAGCAGACTAAATATTATAACTATATGATAATAAATTATTCTTCTTGCATTGGCTCTCCCCTTTAGGGGATTTAGGAGCTTGTTTAAGCATAGGAGTTACGCAGTTGAATCGGTAACTGTTTGATTTTACTAGAAACATGATTGTGCGGCGCACAATAATAACTCATTGTAAATAAAAGAATTAATATTTCAACTGCGTAACTCCTAGGGTTGGGCGTTTTTCTTAGACCTGCTAGGTTTAAAAAACCTAGCAGGTCTTGAATCAATCATGATGCAGGACTGCGAGCACTGCCAGTCCTATGACCATCCAAGTTACGAAAACCTCAAACCCTCACCTCATGCTGCCAAACCCGCAACACCGAATACTCCTGCAACAAACGACTAAACACCGCCCCCTGCAATTCATAAACCGTGACCGCCGTCACCGCCCGATAACTCACAGGACACACGCAAGGCTGCAATAATGCCTCCTCACCAAAATAATCCCCCGCCATCAAAGTTCCATAATCCAATTGGGCGCGTGAAATCCGAATCACCCCACGCGTGACCAAATATAAACTGTGGGTTAAATCGCCCTGTGCACATAGATATTGACCGCTGCGCAATTCTCGGCAGCATAATTGCTGGGTGATTTGTGCACAAACTTCCCGCGAGAGCTGTTTAAATCCCTGTAAACTTTGCAATAAATCCAACACGCTTAAATGCGGTGGAACAATACTTTGTTGCGTGGTTTGTAATTGTTGCTGCAAAGCTTTTAACAGCGGGTGCGCCAAGCTGGGCGACAAAATTCCGCGTTGCACTTGCGCGGTAATCGCTTCATATTCCGCATGTAGCACCAAACGCGCCGCAACTTGTTCCTGCATTGCACTGACAAATTCCGCAAATTGTTCGGTGGTGCTATCGAGCCGCGCCCGTGCCGAATCTTGCCAACGCCGATAATTCGAGCGCACTTTTTCCACCACTTCAGGACGCGCCATATTCACCGCCGCAATTTCTTCTAAACGCGCCATCACCCGTAAATTGCCTTGATGTCGCCCCCAAGCTTCTTCATATTCACGCGCAGTTTCCCGCGCCCGCCATGCGATAACGCCTTGCTTTATCAGTGGAATCAGCTGCAATAAATTCAAGCAACGTTGTTGAAAACGTTCATATTCAGGCGAGTGTAAAGTGACACGCGGCAATTTGCCCTCGTGCTGCAAACCATCAATTTGCAAGGCGACGGAATAGCTCAAATTACGATACGCCGCCTCCGACAATTGCCCATACAAAAACATGTCGTGATAAAAGGCTTTTTCCGTGGCAAAGGTTTGAATAAACAGCAAACATTGTGCGGCTTCCGAGCTGGGAACGCTTTGCCACAATTCCGCTAATTCCATTTGTTGAATGCGGAGCGCGTTTTCACAGCGTTGGCGTTGACGTTCTGCAATCCTGGTGGAAAATAAGCCGCCTTGTTGCAGTTGTGGAATCGCTTGTAAAACTTGTTGTTTTGCAGTGAGTTGGCTTTCCAAAATTGCCATTTTATCAATCAAACTGGGCTGGTTGAATTTTTGCCACGCAAGCAACGCGGGCAAACTCACGCCCTGAATTAATAAGCTTAAATAACAGACGCTTAAGCTAATCGCTAATAATTGGGGAAAATAACTGAGTTCTGCAAAACTGCTGACAATGACAAGCGGCATCACTCCATGAATGCCTGACCAAATCAACACGGGGCGATATTGTGGCGCGTAACGGACATAAGGCGGTAAGCCTTGCAACAAGGGTAACAGCAGTGATAATAGCAAGCCGCGCATCACCCAACCTGCGACAAGAATCGCGACACTCAGGGGTAATAAATCAATGACTAATAAAATATCCACTTGCAAGCCCGCCACCAAAAACAGTAAAGCACTCATCACTTGGCTGATGTAGCGCAGTTGCAGGCGAATATAGCGTTTAGTCGCGGGGTCGAGCCGATTATGTTCCCAAGTGCTGAGATGCAAGCCGACACTGATCACCGCAAAACTGCTGCTGAGTTGAATCGCTTCGGCAAACCACGCGCTGCCATACAGCAATAATAAAATCAGGCTGATGCTGAAAAAAGGATGTTGCGGCAATTGTTTAGAAAAAATCGCGGCAAGACTGGCTAAACCCCAACCGCCAATCATGCTGCCTGCAATTTGCCAGGCTAATTCACTGGGTAATTCGGGCGCGTGAATGCCGTATTGAAATAGCGTATGAATTGTCACGATGGCAAACGCGCTGTGTAATAAACTTTCGCCTGCTAATAAATGCTGGAAACGCGGGCTGAAACTGACTTGGCGTAAATTTTTTAAGGCAATCGCACTGTCACTGATACTTAACACCAGCGCGAGCATAACAATTGCCATCGGGTTTAAGCTGTGCCAAAGCTCAGATAAACCATACTGCAAAACTCCCATGCCCAGCCCCATGCCGCCTAAGCCAATGCACAGAATTGGCACTAAATAACGCCGCAAATGTTGAGTTTCTAAACCAAAAGCAGCGGTGAAAAGTAGTGTCGGTAAAAATAATTTATTAACAACAAATCCCGTAATAAATTCATTGTCTTGAACTAATTTAATCACCACAGGAAAAATATTCCAGGTCGCCAAACTTAGCCCAATCAGCGGTAATAACAAATAAAAATACAGCCAGTTGCCGCGACTGAGCAACCAGCTCAACATAATGATGAGTAAAGAGGTGAGCAGTAAATTTTCACTGAAGAACAGATTTAAAATCGTCATGATAAGTACACAAGTGGCAGGCGTATCCTGCGCCCCATTTGAGAATGAGAGGGTTCTCGCTATAGTTATGAAACCCAAATAAAAGAATCAATTAGAAACCGTGACTGACATAAATTTACAGCCGTCAGGTACAGCGCGGTCTAATATAAGTTTAACCTTGCCAATTTTTTCCAGTCGAATGGAATTAGAATTTAGGGTAAACTTTTGATTTGGCAAACGATAACTCTGCCGTGAATCACGATTTTTAAACGAAGGTCGCCCTAACTTTTTCTTGCGCGTTTTAGAAAAATAGTTTTTCTTAAACGCTTTAAAGTCTATTTCCTTTTGTTGCAACGCTGCTGCACTGGCTTCACTCATCCATTCAAACTTTTGCGTAAGTTGCGTACTGCTCAGTGATTGTGTTTGTTCAAGTTTATTTTTATCATATTTAGGAGTTACGCAGTTAAATCGCTAACTATTTAATTTTGTTGTGCAGCTCGTAGGGTGTATAGAACCGATTTGAAATCACCCTTATTCTGAAGTTAAGCTTCAAACTGAATAGTTGATGTTGTCAAAAAAGTTAGGTGTAGGTACAAATTTATTCGCATGCGTTTTTAATTCGAGAGCGTTGTGCGAATAAATTTGCACCTACAACCAGCTCAACCTCGTAAACTTAGCTTAAAATGTAAAATTCCAAATCGGTTCTATAACCCTATCTATATCAAAATTTCAGAGGGATATAAAGATGGTTTTTATAGACATGATGATAAAGACGGTAGGGGGTTGTATCAATTAGCAGATATGGCTAGCCCCAATCCTCGTCCTAATATGATGTATAACTGGATTGGTTTTTCTTATCCAGTTAAAGGTTGGCGTTATGAAATGAATACTATGCAAAAACTGCACGATGAAGGTAGAATTCACTATCCAAAACAAAAAGATGGTTCTTTTGATTTAACAAAGAGACCGCGTCTTAAACGATATTTAAATGAGCAAAAAGGGAAATTATTGGGCGATGTTTGGACAGATGTTCAAAACGTACAAGCCCATGCTAAAGAACGCATAGGTTATCCCACCCAAAAGCCAGAATTGTTGTTTGAACGCATTATCAACATGGCCAGCAATGAAGGCGACATAATCCTAGACCCGTTTGTAGGCGGGGGAACAACTGTGGCAGTTGCAGAGAAACTTAAACGTCAAGGGATAGGGATAGACCAATCTGTACAAGCGGTAAAAGTTTCACAGTTTCGACCCGATAAACAACGTGATTTATTTTCACAACCCTTTGTTGTGCAACTGCATAAATATGATTATGACACGCTGAGATATTCGGACGCTTTCGAGTTTGAATCTTTCATTGTCACGCAATACGGCGGCACGCCAAACACAAAACAGCGTGGTGATTTTGGAATTGTTGGAATTTTGCCTATGAAGAAGAAGCGGGCTTCAAAGCGGACGTGATGATCGATAAGGAAGGCAAGCAAGCCCACAAGTTTAGAGCAGGCAATCACTCGATAGCGGTGAAAGTCGTTGATAATGACGGTTTAGAAAGTTTGGAAGTGGTTAAACTAAAAGTGAATGGGGTGTGAAAGTTACTGAGAGCTAAACTGCGCCCCTAAATCCCCTAAAGCGGACTTTTAAAGACAAAATATTTTATGTTTAGCCCCCTTTAGTGGGTTGGGGGCGCAGTTAAAGGGCTTAAAAATACTTTACTCCCGCGATGGAACGAAATAAGGTTATAGAGATTTCTATCGCCGCAAATCAGCACATTGTACATCAAAACAATGTTATGTTATATTATAACTATATAGTGCTTAGCAAAAATACGGGGTATTAAAATTATCTGCTTGATGAATAAACCCCCATCCAAGGCTGCTGATTATTAACGAGTCAGGCTATAATAAGCAACTTCACGAAATTGCCGTTATTATTGAGGTCGCAAGCCAGTCATGCTAATTTTTGAACACCGTCACCGCACCACCCCCACCCATTACAACGCGCAAATTGCCCCAATTAGCGATTTACCCGCCAATTTGTTACGCAAACAACGCGCCGCCTTGCCCGAAGCCTCAGAATTACAAGTGGTGCGTCATTACACCCGATTATCACAAAAGAATTTTTCCATCGACACCCATTTTTATCCGTTGGGGTCGTGCACCATGAAATACAATCCACGGGTTTGTAATACGCTGGCGATGTTGCCCCAACTTTTAGCGCGGCATCCGCTCACGCCCGATTCTCACAATCAAGGCATTTTAAGCTGTTTATACGATTTACAAGAAATGCTCAAAGAAGTCACAGGAATGCGCGGGGTTTCGCTGGCATCTGCCGCAGGCGCACAAGGTGAATTCGCAGGCGTTGCCATGATTCGCGCCTATCACCAAGCACGCGGCGACGTTGATCGTGTCGAAATGCTCGTACCTGATGCCGCCCACGGCACCAATCCCGCCTCTGCGGTAATGTGTGGTTTTAAAGTGCGTGAAATCCCCACCAATGCGGAAGGCGATGTGGATTTAGTCGCCTTACGCGCCGCTGTGGGCAAACAAACTGCGGGGATTATGTTGACCAATCCTTCAACCTTGGGCGTGTTTGAACGCAATATTCAAGAAATTGCTGCTTGTGTACACGAAGCAGGCGGCTTGTTGTATTACGACGGCGCGAATTTAAACGCAATTCTCGGCAGAGTGCGCCCCGGCGACATGGGTTTTGACGTGATTCACATGAATTTGCACAAAACTTTTTCCACGCCCCACGGCGGCGGTGGACCGGGTGCAGGCCCTGTGGGCGTGAGTGAACGTTTATTGCCCTATATGCCCGTGCCCGTGGTTGCCTACGATGGTGCAACTTATCGCTGGTTGACCGAGCAAGATTGTCCCAATACGATTGGGCGTTTGCTCACTTTTGCGGGCAATGTCGGCGTATTGTTACGGGCGTTTGTGTATGCGCGTTTATTGGGGCGCGACGGAATGCACCGCGTGGCAGAATTTTCGACCTTGAACGCCAATTATTTAATGGCAAAACTCAGCGCGGCAGGTTTTGAAATAGCGTTTCCCAATCGACGCGCCAGCCACGAATTTATCGTGACTTTGAAAAACCATGCAAAACAATATCATGTGAGTGCCATGGATGTAGCGAAACGCTTGTTAGACAAAGGCTTTCACGCGCCGACGACATATTTCCCCTTATTAGTGCCTGAATGCTTGTTGATTGAACCCAGCGAAACTGAAGATAAAGATACTTTAGACAGTTTCGTCAGCGCATTGCAGGAAATTTTTGTAGAAATGCAAACCGACCCTGAAATGTTGAAAAAAGCTCCCTACACTTTACCCGTGCGGCGTTTGGATGATGTGAAAGCCGCTAAGGATTTGGACATTGTCTGGAACGGCTAACAGCTGGAAACGGCTTTGGAAGGCTTGCGGGTATTCGCTCGCAGGTCTTCATTCCGCATGGCAGCAGGAAGCGGCGTTTCGCTTGGAAATTTATTTGTTAATTCCGCTGTTGCCTGCGGCATTATTTCTCGGAAAAACGCGTGTCGAAAAAGCGATATTAATCGCAAGTTTGCTGCTGGTTTTGATAATGGAATTGTTGAATTCTGCAATTGAAGCTTTGGCGGATCGTTTTGGCGCGGAATGGAATGAACTCATCAAACGTGCTAAAGATTGTGGCTCGGCTGCGGTGCTGATTGCGGTGGTGCAAGTGGTCATGGTTTGGGGATTGGTATTATTTTGATATGCAACCCAACGCCGTTATAACTAATCAGCCTACTGATTTAGCACTACCATTCTGTGAATCCTGATTCAGACAATAATTAACCTGAGTTCGGGATAAGAGAAGTTGTTAAGCAGTCATAACTCAATGATGAGGTTAGCCTTTTGTATTGTGCTAACGCTCCAGCGGCGAGGATTTTACAAGCTTATGCCGTACAAGGAGAGCCTTATCGATTGCATCATGTCTAGCGTTATCACGTTTCTTGGTGGAATACGCTACGCTATTCCACCCTACGACTAAATTATCTACTCTTTCTTATCCCGAACTCAGGTTAATTAGGCTAATTCCTGACTTAATTGATAATTCCTTTATGGACAGCACGTTAAAATATTCCCAATTTTGGGACTTTCCTCTTGCCCTCATTTCAACGGGGCGCACCTCTCATAATCCAAATTGAACTCACTTTATAAATTACGCTTCAGACATCATCAGGAGTTTTCAAGCATGAAGTTAAAAAGTTTGTTATGGCTCAGCTTATTAATCAGCAGTTTACTGAATTTAGCACAAGCCGCCCCGCTGCAAGTGGTTGCCAGCAATCCCGATTTAGGCAGTTTGGTGCAAGCGGTGGGCGGTGACAAAATCAGCCTCACGGTGTTGGCAAAAGGCACAGAGGACTCGCATTATATCGAAGCAAAACCCAGCTTTATCAAAGCTTTAAATCAAGCTGATTTATATGTGCAAATCGGTTTAGAAATGGAAGTCGGTTACGCACCTTTATTACTGAACAACGCGCAAAATCCCAAAATTTTGCCCAATGAAGCTGGGCATTTGGATATTTCAGGCTACATTAAACCGCGTGCAGTGCCGACTGAAGTCATCGATCGCTCGATGGGCGACGTGCATCCCTTTGGAAATCCACATTATTTACTCGACCCCTTGAATGGTTTGAGTGCGGCGGCGGCAATTCGGGATCGCTTAAGCAGTTTGCGCCCCAGTGAAGCAGAATATTTTAATCAGCATTATCAGCAATTTGCCAAGAAAATGGCGACGGGCTTACTGGGCGAAAAATTAGCCGCGATCTATCAGCCTGAAGATTTACCGAAATTAGCTTTATTATTTGAACGCGGCACTTTGGCAGAATTTCTCAAAAACCAAGGACAAGAAAATTTATTAGCGGGCTGGTTTGGCATCATGCTGCCATTTTACGGCACGTTAGCAGTGGATGACCATGATTTATGGATTTACTTTACTGCACGTTTTGGAATTAAAGTGATTGAGCATTTAGAACCCAAACCAGGCATTGCACCCACCACCAAACATCTGGGCGAAGTAGTAGAAAAAATGCGGGCAGAGAAAGTTAAGTTAATCTTAACCACGCCGTATTATGATCCCAGTCATGCGCGTTTTGTCGCCGAACAAACCGGGGCAAAAATTGCAAAAATGGCACATCAAGTTGAATCTTTATCCACGGTGACAGATTATTTTAAATTGGTTGATCACAATGTTCAAAAAGTGGTGGCGATTCTTAGCGTTCGCTAAAAGTATTTGCCCTGTAGAACAGGGTGTAAACTCCGAAATTTCTCAGACAAATCCAATGCCGTTGTTACAGGTTGAAAATTTAAGTCTTGCGTATGGCAAGCGCGTGATTTTGGAAAATGTGAGTTTCGAAGTGCAGGCGGGCGAGTTTTGGTTTTTGCTGGGCGGCAACGGCATGGGAAAAACTAGCTTTTTGAATTGCCTGCTCGGTTTAATTCCTGCCCAACACGGCGCGTATCATTTACACCCCGTGCTACGTTCACGGGCGCGGATTGGGTTTGTGCCGCAACAATGTAGTTTCAATCCGTCCTTGGCAACTTCGGTGCGCGAATTTGTGAGCCTTGGTTTGGTGGGCATTGAAACCCATAAAACGGAACGCGAAGCGGCGTTACATTTTGCGCTGCAACAATTGAATTTAACCGCTTTTGCACAACGTAACTATTGGTCACTTTCGGGTGGACAGCAGCAACGGGTTCGGGTGGCGCGGGCTTTGGTACGTCGCCCGTATTTTTTGTTAATGGATGAGCCGACTAATGGTTTAGATTTGGCGGTACAATCTGCATTATTGGAAGATTTGGCGCGTTTACAGCAAGAGGGTTTAACGATTTTGTTGGTTTCACATGATTTACAACTGGCAACGCAATATGCCACCCATGTCGCGCTGTTCAATGCGGGCAAAGTTCAAGCGGGAACAGCCGCCGATTTGCTCACCGCCCCGATTTTGAAACAGTTGTATGGCACGCAACAATTGCCACACTGCCTTCATTGTTTAACTGCCCATGTTTAATGATTTTATCAGTTCTTGGGGCTTATTTTATCCAAGTTATATCACAGGCTGGCTGGTGGCATTTTCGCTGTCTTTGGTGGGCGTGTTTGTGGTGGCGCGGGATCAGATTTTCATCAGTGCGGCAGTGGCACAGGCTTCAAGTTTTGGGGTGGCGTTGGGCTTGTGGCTGAGTTTAGCCACGGGAATCGCGTGGTTTGGCAGCGATGTCGCCTTGATGAATAGCGCAGTATTATTTGCAGTATTGGCGGCGTTATTTTCATCGCACAGCATTCGGCGTGACAGTGTCGAAGCAGTCACAGGCTGGATTTTCCTCAGTGCCAGCAGCGGCGCAATGTTGCTCTTAACCCACAGCCCACACGGTACAGAAGAAGTGCATCGCCTGCTCGCCTCAAGCCTCATCGGCGCAACACTGTTTGATATGTGGGTGTTTGTGGGTTTTGCCGTGTTCACAGTGGGAATGTTGCTGCGCTATTGGCAACCGCTATTATTATTCACACTTGACCCGCGCATGGCTGCGACCACAGGTTTATCGGTGTGGCGTTGGGGCGTGTTTAAAGCTTTGTGGCTGGGTTTGGCGGTAGGTTTGTCAATTCGGGTGTCAGGCATGTTATACGTGTTCGCCTGTTTGGTCTTGCCTGCTTTAGTGGCGAAGCGGTTGTGTGGTGAAATTGCGCATTTACTTTGGGTCACGCCAATTATCGCGCTCTTTGCCAGTGGTTTTGGATTTGTGTTTGCCCATCATTACGATTTCCCGCCCGGACAAGTCACGGTTGCGGTCTTATGTAGTTTATTAGTCTTGGTGTGGTTATTGCCTATCAATAAAGATTAAAACTTTTTTATAAGCTTATACGGTTTTTTTCTATCCTAAAGTCACCATCTATTCATATTTCCCCCGTAAAATAATCAGCAGCTCGGTTTTTTAAGTAAAAGCTGCTGTTTATTTTTGAAGTATGAACATCTTATCTTGATTAAATACACCGCATTATAAAATTCAGTGTGTAAATTCTTGGGTATTTAGCTTTTTATCCAAAGATAGATATTATTAAAGTTTTTTGGATTTTTAAAAGTTTTCGATTTTAGAAAAATACGCTACAAAATTTAAATTTATTGCGCTGCATCATCTGGCGTGACAGGAGTTTATGAGTATGGCAATGACAATTCATGTCGATATTGTGAGTGCGGAAGGCGAAATTTTTTCAGGTTTGGCAGAAATGGTTATCGTGCCTGCATATAATGGCGAAGTGGGCATTTTACCGCGTCACGCCCCGTTTTTATCGACTTTGCGGGCAGGCACGGTGATGTTGCGCATGGCAGGTGGGCGAGAAGATTGTTTTTATGTTTCTGGCGGAATTTTGGAAGTGCAGCCGCACATGGTCACAGTGCTCGCTGACACCGCATTACGGGCGAATGATATTGATGAAGCGGCGGCGATAAAGGCAAAACAACATGCTGAGCATTTGTTAAACGATCATCAAAGCAATTTTGAATATGCCAAAGCGCAAACAGAATTAGCAGAAACCGTGGCGCAGTTGCAAACTTTGACCTGCATGCGCAAACGTAATACGCGGCAATAATTGAAAGAATAAGTCTCTACATCCCCTAAAGAGGGCTAAACACCAACAACTTCTCGGCGCGCATGATTGAGGACTGGCAGTGTTACGAGCACTGCCAATCCATCCCCGTGTTATGTGAGAATACGCAAGCCCACGCTAAACGCTCTATTCCCCAACCCCTCCGACAGGCGTAATCACCGGTTTTTCCCAAGCTCCCGTAATGTGATATTGATAATTAATCGCCTGTTCGATTTCAGATTGCAGCAATTTTTGTACGATTAACACCGCAGCCCCCACGCCCAAGCCGCCCACCAATGCCCCCGCTACAGGAATCGTGTTGGATACATGCGGAATTACTGTAACTGTTTGATCATATTGACGCGCCGTTAAATCGGTACGCCCTTGGATTTCAATTTTTGCAGCAGGCGCAATCAATTGCAGATTTTGTGTGTCCGCAAAACCCTTGCTAAAATTAAAATCTCCGATAATTTTAGAAAAACCAAAGCCTTGTGAAAATACATCGCTGAAATCTAAAATTAAACGGCGCGGCAAGGTTTGTAAATCAAACAAACCCAACACCCGCCCCAAACCCGGCTCAAAATCCACGATTTGCCCTTCTGCAATCGCAAGATGTAATTTCCCACGCAATTTTTTCACTGAAAAATCCAAGGGACTGCCTTCCCAATAACTTTCCCCCGACAATTCCGTTTCCCCTCCACGCAAGGGCGGCGGTTCATAGCCAAACGCTTGTAATAATTCGCCCAAATCATCACTGCGCACTTTCGCCTGCAAATGGGTATACTGCGGCAGCGTTGCCAATTGCCACAAACCATTAGCAAACCATTGAAAATGCGGATGAATGACCTGTAAATTATCCAATTCCCAACCCGCCACGCTGGGACGCAATGCCAGTTTAAGCTGCCCTAACACACGTTGATCAATTTGTAATTGCTCAATATTGCCCTCAACAATGGGCAAAGGACGCGGATCGTTGAATTTTGCAGGAGTGTTTTCAACCAATTTTTCAGGAAGTTTTAAATGCAGCTTTTTGAAATTGAAACTAATTTTTTCAGGCGTAGTTTTTAAGAATTGGATTTTACCGTGTAGCGCATCGCTTTTAAAAGAGGCATCGATTTGTTCTGTTTGGATTTTTGCCTTGAGTTTCACTTGATTAAAAACTTGTCCTAAGATTTCTAACTTATTGACTTGCAAACTAATATTCTTTGCAATTTTTGAGGGCTTGAGTTGCGGAGCTTCTGAAAACACCTTGTGCCACGCGCTCAGCGACAATTCGGGTAAATTGCCATCCACAGTCAAGCCCTGCATTGCCGTCAATTGCGGATTGAGTGCGTTCAATTTCACCGTGGCGCGACTCAATTTGCCCGCTTGCAACTCAAACGCGCTGTGTAACCAATTCCCATATTCAATCCATAAATTATCTTGCTCAGTTTCTGAAAGCCGCGCCGTCAGAGTAAATAATTGGCTTTGCTCAGATTTTTTCTGAAATGGAAAGGGTAAATCGCTACTTAAGCCTTTTAAATCACTGGATAAATATAAATAGGTGTCCCTGACCGTGGGCGCGGCATTGGGGCTGTGGCGCGGCAATTCTAAACGCAATTGCCACGGACTTGCACCTTGCAAATGCTTGTAAAATGGCAAGTTTCCAAAATCTGCATCGATTTGGCTCAATTGTTGTTTGATAAAATCCGCATCCGCCTTGCCTGCCAAATTCACTTGAACGATGTTGCGCCCTTGCACGTGCGTGGTTTTCAGCCCCAAAGTCACGGGTTTATTAAATAATAAAGCTTTTAATTGTTCCGCATTTAACTGCTTATTATCAAACAGTAAGATGCCTTTGACTTGTTGTAAAGTAATCCCTAATTGCGTATTTTTAATTTTTAGGTCTTTAAAATTTAATTTTCCCCAGACTTTTTCTTCATCATGCGAAGCCTCTGCCAACGGGATAAGCAGCTTTAACTCAAGCTCCATCGCGCCACTGAGTTCGACATGCCCTTTTTTTAAATCTACATTATTTTTTAACGGACTTTCTTGTAAATAACGCGCCCCATCTTGTGCCGTGCCTATTAATTTGCCTGTAATATTCAAAAATGGAAAATCTGCGGATAAATCAGGAATTTCAGCTAAAACTTGTTGTAATTGGCTTTGAAAAATGCGCCCTTGTTGTGCAGTCACGTTGAGTTTACGCCCGACGATGTCCACGGTGGCGGCAATTTCGTGAATTGGGGGATAGCGCGGGTCGAAATTTAACTGTGCATTTTTCGCTAAGCCTTTGAAAATAAAATTTTTAGTGTTTTCATCGAATAATTTATCTACTGCGCCTTCCAAAGTGGCAGAGGCTTCGCTGATGTCGCCCCCGACCAAAGCTTTTTCCAACCACGCAACCGTATCGGGTAGATATTGTTCAGGTAAGTAACTGTGCACACGGGCAATTTTTCCATTGCGCAATTCTGCCCGCAGATGCAATTGCGGCATGGCTTGCTCGGGTAAATCCACGCTGCCACTGAGTTTCACTTGCATTCCGTGTTCAACCGCCTGAATTGCTTCGGTATGAATTTGCCAAGATTTTTCCAAACGTTGCCAATTGAGCTGTCCCTGCATTTGCGTCAACATCATCGGTAAACGGTACAATTTTGGCGCGGTTAAGGTGAATTGCGAGTTTTCCAATTGGAAACTGCCCTGCTGCGGGCGCAAGGTTAAACTGCCTGTGATGCCGCTAATCCCAAATTGCGCCGCCTGTGAATGCGCCCCGATTTGTACACAACGCGCTTGCAGATTCCAGTCTTGCGCATGGTGATATTCCAGTTGTAGCCGCGCACATTGCCCCTGGACTTGCCAAGTCGCCGCAGTTTGCAATATTGGCAAATGCAAAGGCGTGGCTAAGGCACTCAGATAGGGCGGCAACCATGCCAGAGATAAATTGTCGGTTTCTAGACTGAATTCGCCCGTCGCCTGCCAACGCGCCCGAAAACTGCTTAACACCTTGTGATGATTGGCGACTTTAATCTGGGGCTGCACTTCGATAGCCCAGTTTTCAGCCTGTGCCATGCCGTGAAAATTTGCAATTAAATGGGTGGCGGGCGCAGTGAAGGTTTGTAATTGCAGTTGTCCTGCCACAGTTTTCAAGGCGTTATCTTGCCAATGTAGTGCGGCATTGAGTTCTAAATGGCTGGTGTGCCCTGTTTTGGCAGCCAGTAATTTCGCCGCCAGCTTCCAATGTTGCACCGCATCGGCATGTTTTTCGATAGCCCATGAAACTGCTTGTAATTGTAGCGGGGCTTGCTGGGGCAGGGTGAAATTAACGCGGTCTAAATTCAGAATTAAATCCGTGCGTTGCAACCATGCACTGAGCGCGTTTTCAAATTTGGAAGGGCTGGCGGGTTCGGGCGGAACACTGGGAATAATCGGGAGGAAAAAACCTTGGAGCTGTAATTGCCCCGCACTGTCAGTGAGTAGGTTTAATTCAGGGGCGCGTACATGAACTTGATGTGTGACCCATTGGCGTTGCCACAGCGATTCCCACAAATCAAGGCTGACTTCGACTGAGTCGAGCGTAAAAGTAGTATTAGGCTGTTGGGCGGAATGTACGGTTAATTTTTGCAGTGCCAGCGTGGGCTTGCTGCCCAGCCAGTAGGTTTCGAGCTTTGCAAACTGCAATTTGTGCTGCCAATGGCTGTTAATCCAAGTCAGCAACGCGGTTTGATGGTCAGCAAGCCGGGTAAATGTCCACAGCCCCAACACGAAACCTAAACATAGCAGCAGTAAAAATATTCGTGCGACACGCCAAGCGGTGTGTAAACAACGAATATAAAAGCACAAACACGAGTGCACCATAGTCGCAGGCGGTGGCTATCCTAAGTCAGGACAATGTCATATTGTTCTTGTCCATAAGAACTTTCTACTTGGAAACGGATTGGGCGGTTAATAAATTCTTCTAATTGGGCAACGCTGGCAGATTCTTCATCCAGCACCATGTCCACCACTTCTTGCGAGGCGATGACTAACACCTGCTGATTTTCGATTTCAAACTGGCGGGATTCACGCAGAATTTCTCGGAAAATTTCATAACAAATGGTTTCAGGAGTTTTAATTGTGCCGCGCCCGCTGCAAGTGGGGCAGGTTTTACACAACACATGTTCCAAGCTTTCGCGGGTACGTTTGCGGGTCATTTGCACCAAGCCCAGCGAAGACACCTCGCTAATATGGCTCTTGGTGTGGTCGCGTTCCAAACATTTTTCCAAGGTGCGCAACACTTGCCGCCGATGTTCTGCGTCGGTCATGTCGATAAAATCGAGAATGATAATCCCGCCCAAATTGCGGAGGCGTAATTGGCGGGCGATGGCTTGCGCGGCTTCAAGATTGGTTTTAAAAATCGTTTCTTCTAAATTGCGGCTGCCCACAAATGCGCCCGTGTTCACGTCAATCGTGGTCATGGCTTCGGTTTGGTCAACCACCAAATAACCGCCTGATTTTAATTGTACTTTGCGCTCTAAAGCTTTGGTAATTTCGTCTTCAATATTGTAGAGATCGAAAATGGGACGCTCGCCCGGATAATGTTCAATCAGCGGAATTAAATCGGGGATAAATTTCTGGGCAAAACTGATCACTTCGACGTAAGTTTCTCGGGAATCAATCCGCACTTTTTCAATGGTTGTGCCCATCAAATCGCGAATGGTGCGAATCACCAGTGATAAATCTTCATAAATCAAGGAGCTGGGTTTTGCCGTCTGTTCTTTTTCTTTGATGTCTTTCCACAAGCGTGTCAGAAAGTCCATATCCGCACACAGCATTTCTTCAGTGCAACCTTCGGCGGCAGTGCGAATAATAAATCCGAAATTTACTTTTCCCGTGCGTGATTGTGTGCTGGAAAAAGTTTCTAATTTCACGTTGGCATCATCACTGCTCTGTTCGACCGAACTTTGTCCCGTATAACCCAAGTGTTTGAGCACGATTTCTTTCAGACGATGCCGTTCTTCTTCGCGCTCAATACGGGTAGAAATGCCGATGGTATTGGGGGAATAGGGCAAAATCACCACGTAGCGCGAGGGAATTGAAATCTCGGTGGTCAGCCGCGCCCCTTTGCTGCCGAGCGGGTCTTTAATCACTTGCACTAAGGAAGTTTGCCCTTCGTGCATTAATTCATTAATCGATGCTTCGGTTTTATTGCGCCCGAATTCCATTTGTGATTGCAAGGTGACGATGTCGGAGGCGTGCAAAAATGCGGCACGTTCCAGCCCAATATCCATAAACGCCGCCTGCATTCCGGGTAAAACTCGGCAGGCACGTCCTTTGTAAATATTGCTGACTAAGCCGCGTTTGCTGGTGCGTTCAATCATCATTTCTTGCAATACGCCATTTTCCACCATCGCAACCCGAATTTCTCGAGGTGTAATGTTGATGAGAATTTCTTCACTCATGAGACTGTCCTAAAATTTTTCAAAAACTTATTCCCAAGGCTTGGGGTTTGCGAATAAATTCTTAAGTAAAGGCTGTGTAACATACCACGCGCCCACATAAATGGGGCAGTTCTTGTAGTAAAAATCTTTTATTTTGTTTGAAGCCCGCTGCTACTTGGGCAAAGTATTTGCATTCTTTTCGGTGAGTGCTGCGTGCAACTACATAAATTTTCAAGTAAAGTATGGGGGAGTACACCGCAGGATGAGGAATGCTTTTTCTTTTATAGCCGCAAAACTTCGTTATAATATCAAATGATGAGCTTTAATTAACGCTATTATCATATCTCTCATTGCAGTAACCCGCCTGTTTTATCTTAAATACTTCAAAATTTTCAGCGCGGCAGGTATATTCACTTCATTCATTGGCAACACGGGACAGCATTGTGGAAGAATTTATCCAAAACTATGGATATTTAGCGATTTTTATCGGTACTTTTTTTGAAGGCGAAACGATTTTAGTGGTGGGAGGAATTCTTGCTCAACAAGGTTTACTCGAGTTACCCCTTGTAGCACTTGCGGCGTTTGTGGGGAGTTTTTCGGGTGACCAGTTATTTTTCCAAATTGGGCGAATCAAAGGTAAAGCACTGTTAGATAAACGTCCTTCGTGGAAAGCGCGTGCTGAAAAAATTAACGATTTATTAGCACGTTATCGTGATTGGATCGTGTTGAGTTTCCGCTTTTTCTACGGTTTACGAAATCCCACGCCGTTTGTGATTGGCATGAGTAGCATCTCTACGATACGTTTCATGACGCTAAACGGTATTGGTGCATTCGTTTGGGCATTCACCATCAGCACCTTGGGCTATGTATTTGGTAACGCGATGGAAGCTTTTATGGAAGACATGAAACATTATATGCTCGAAGCGATAGCGGTGATTTTCATTATTGCAGGCTTGGTGTGGTGGTATGTTAATCGTAAACAATCTATCGTCTCTCCTCCCTCGCCGCCTGAAGAAAAATAATTTTAAATAACTGCGGTGATTTCACCTTAAGGAATTGGTAATGTTGAACCCGTTTTCACGTTTTTTAATCCTTCTGGGCTGTGGTTTATTCTTAGTTGCTTGTGCTGCAACGCCTGTACGTCATGTGGGTTGTTATGTGGCTGATCCCGAATTGCGCGGTAAATATGTCGGGGCATGTCAAAATGGCAAAGCCCATGGTAAGGGAACTTCTGTGGGACGTGACCGTTATGAAGGGCAATTTGTGCGGGGCGTTGTGCATGGTAAAGGTACTTATTACTGGCATGATGGCGACCGCTATACGGGCGATTTACGCAATGGCAGAGCGCAAGGCAAGGGCGTATTTATCAGCAAATCGGGTGAACGGAAGTCAGGAATTTGGGTCAATAATGTGTTGCAAACACCTGAATAATCATAAGTTTACCGAAATTAATGGCAGTGATGCGAGAGCAGCATGCGGTTTAAATCGTGTGAGACCTTCTAGGTTTTTAAAACCTAGAAGGATTTTGAATCCAGCGTAATGAGGACTGGCAGTCCTTAAAATTCACACATTCCACGACTTAACACACTGGCTATCAGCTTAACTTAATAGCGGTGACGCGGGAGCGCGAAAACAAGGAAGTTTATCTTAAAATCAAAGCATTATAGGCTTGTGCAGCCTGTCAAAGCAGCGCATTCAATTTGGCTCAAGCAATACCCGCACCGCTTCAAGTTTGTCATTTTTTTGAACGACTTCATAAGAAACCGCTTGTCCCTTACGCACCACTTTAGACACCCCCTCAATCATGCTCACATGAAAAAAAATTTGTTCGGGTTCATCAGGGTTTGCGGGCTTGATAAAACCAAAGCCTGAATGGGGATTAAACCACTTCACTTTGCCTTGATGTAATTTTGTTGCCGCAACACAGCCTAAACTGAATAAAATCAGGGTCAATGTCAGGCAAATCCTCCTCCAATAGCCTTGTGATTTCATTTTATTGCCATCCTTGGAATTTGCAAATTGTGCAAGGCCCAGCGAGGTGTGGCATTAAATCCTAAGCTTGTGCGTTCACCGGCCGCCAAACGACAGCAACCTGCATAGGCGATCATCGCCCCGTTATCAGTGCAAAACTCAGGGCGAGGATAAAATACTTTCACTTTCATGCTGCTGGCAAGGGCAGATAACTGTTGACGTAAACGTTGATTTGCACCCACCCCCCCCGCAATCACTAAACGGGTCAAATGAGTTTGTTGCAAAGCACGACGGCATTTAATCACCAAAGTATCAACCACGGCATCTTCAAAAGCGCGCGCCACATCGGCACGAGTTTGTTCATCTTGCGAGGCTTGAGCTTTCCAAGTCGTCATGACCTGCGTTTTCAGACCGCTAAAGCTAAAATCCAAACCTTGCCGATTCACCATCGGGCGCGGAAAAGTAAAACGCTTAGGATCGCCCTGTGTTGCCAACTTTGCCAACACCGCGCCACCGGGATACCCTAAACCCAAAAGTTTGGCTGTTTTATCAAAAGCCTCGCCCGCCGCGTCATCCACCGACTCGCCAAGAATTTGATATTGCCCCAAGCCCAATACTTTGATTAATTGAGTATGCCCCCCCGACACTAACAGCGAAAGAAAGGGAAATTTCGGGGCAGGTTCTTCGAGCATTGCCGCTAATAAATGCCCTTCCAAATGGTGTACGCCAATTGCAGGCACGCCATAAGCCCATGCCAAACTGCGTCCAACCGCCGCGCCCACCAATAATGCGCCAACCAGCCCCGGTCCTGCCGTGTAAGCAATGCCATCTAGTTGTTGGGGCAGGGTTTCGGTGGCGGTCAAAACTTCACGCACCAAAGGCAAAATTTTACGAATATGATCCCGAGAGGCCAATTCAGGGACAACACCGCCATATTGCGCATGAAGTTCGACCTGACTGTATAAACGATGCCCTAATAAACCTTGTTCCAAATCATAAACTGCAACACCCGTTTCATCACAAGAAGTTTCAATTCCTAATACGCGCATATCTTTTTCCATTTCAATCAGCTAGATTGGGAAAAGTATAGCAACCTTAAGTGCTTACGTCATGTAAACCTTACAATAAAACTATGTTATTTAGACCTCATCTGCGTTATCATTTCTGGCTTTATCATTAAAACTCAGCAAAGTTATAGAATATCTCTTGGTTATTTTCAGCAGATTATGGACTAATATCTTGTTTTATCATGATTAAGCCCACGCGGGAGATATTTAAAAATAGATATACAAGCGGGGTGGTTTTGCTTATGCTTTAAACAAGTCTTTTCCCCTCCTAAAACCTATTTACCCAAAAAATTTAGGCTCATAACTTTGCAAAACGATGGCGCACGCTGCAATGAA
Source organism: Pseudomonadota bacterium (assembly GCA_039797505.1). Lineage (GTDB taxonomy): Bacteria > Pseudomonadota > Gammaproteobacteria > Beggiatoales > Beggiatoaceae > JAQTYU01. The sequence continues at coordinate 26,836 of JBDKHS010000215.1, forward strand.
TGATTTCTTCATGCAAAGCACAAGCTTACTGAGTGTTTTAAACTTTGAAACACAATGGATAGCTCATAATCCTGCGTGGCAGGCGGTTTTCGCTCAGGATGCGCTGCCCGCTTCGGTATTTTGCCATGTGCATCCCGCCGACCAGATTGCGTTGGGTGAGACATTACAAACTTTAATAAAGGCTAAAGTCACCACTCAGCAGCTGAATCTGCGTTATCAAACAGTGAATCATGATTATCAATGGGTACAATGGGAACTCAATGCGCATGCTCACAGCGCACGACTGTATCTCACGGCACGCTTGCTAGAGATACCCAGTGAAATAGTGGCTTATCATCATTTACTCACACATTTACCGTTTGCTGCTGTGATAACCGATTTAACTGGTTATCCGCTTAGGATTAATACAGCCTTTACTCAGATGTTAGGTTATGAATTATCTGAATTGCAGCAATTGGGATTTAAAAAAATAACCCATTCTGAAGATGCGGTTTTTGAGCAGACACAATTCGACAGCTTGGTGCAGCGTAAACACCATTTTTTTCAGATGGAAAAACGCTATTTACATAAAGATCAGCATCCACTGTGGGGACAGGTCACCATTTCCACCTTGGATGATGTCCAAGGGCAAGCCCGTTATTTTCTGATTCTGATTGAGAATATCAACACTCGTAAATCCATCGAGGAGACTTTACGCCGCCGAGAAGAACGTTTCGATCTCGCAATGCGTGGGGTCAATCATGGGGTGTGGGATTGGAATCTGGAAAAGCAACAAATTTTCTTTTCGGCACATTGGAAGCGGATGCTGGGTTATAGCTCTTATGAAATTGGCAATCAGCTCATCGATTGGCAACGCCATATTCATCCCGATGACTTGCCGATTGTGATGAATGATTTAGAAACTCATCTAAAAAATCATACCTTGCGCTATGAAAGTGTCTATCGGGTGCAACACAAACGTGGGCATTATCTCTGGGTATTAGATCGTGGTGCGGCATTGCGCCAACCCGATGGTACGCCCTACAGAATGCTGGGCACGTATGTCGATATTACCGCCTACAAACAAAATGAAAAAATTTTAGAAGAAGCACGCACCTCGCTAGAACAAATTATCAATGCGTTACCGTTGGCGATTTTATTAAAAGATCGACAACATCACTGGCACTTTTTCAATAATACCTTTTGTGAATTAACGGGTTATTCGCACGAGTTTCTGCTGGGTAAAACCGATTATGACATGGTGCCTGATGAAAACGTGGCAACCCAGTGTTGGCAGCAAGATGAAGAAATTTTTCTCACGGGGCGAGAAGTGACTTATGAGCAGCCCTTAATTGATTCACATCAGCAATTACACAATATTCTGGTGAAAAAAACGCTATACCGTGACCAATTACGGGGAGAAGATTTCGTTTTTTGCTGCATTACGGATATAACCCAGCGCAAACATAGTGAAGAACGTTATCGACGCTTATTCAACAGCAGCAATGATGCCATTTTTGTGTTTCCTTTGAATGAGTTAGGCTTGCCCGAAGTTTTTATTGAAGTCAATGATATTGCTTGCACATATTTATGGCGTAGTCGTGAAAGTTTAATGACCCTCTCTTTACTTGATCTATTACCCACGGTCAGCATCAGCACGATTAGCCAGCATTTAAAAACGCTACTGCTGGAACAACACGCGCTTTTTGAATGCGATTTGATACGTGCCGACGAGCAAAGCATCGCGATTGAAATGAATTGGCAATTATTCGAGTTGGAAGGCAGGCAAACTGTGCTCGCGGTGGGGCGCGACATCACCAAGCGTAAAGCCGCAGAACGCAGTATTCAAGAGCGGGATCGCATTTTAGAAGGCATCGCCAATATTACCCAGAAATTGCTGACCACTTTGGACTATGAGCAAGCGATTCGCCATGCTTTGGAGACGGTCAGTATTTTAATTGATGTCGATCG
>JBDKHS010000216.1:0-5324 GCA_039797505.1 Pseudomonadota bacterium
TACAACGTTATGTAAACCGTTTGTACGAGAAACAAGGTTTAGAGCCTCAGCCTGTAAAAAAAAAGGGAAGTTGTGTTTAGAATGTGATGAGATGTGGTCATTTGTAGGAAAGTCTCAAGAGAAAGTGTGGGCTAGCTTTAGACAGGGATTCACTGCCAGCGGTATATCGTCAATGTGCGGTGTGTTATACCGATTTTTGGGAGGCTTACAAGAAAGTGCTCCCCAGTAAACGACATAAGGCTGTTGGGAAAGAGACAGGTCTCACGAATCATATTGAGCGGTTTAACAATACGTTAAGACAACGAGTCAGTTGTTTAGTGCGAAAAACTTTCTCCAAGAAGTTAGAAAATCATATCGGAGCTATCATTTATTTCATTAACCATTACAATCAATCAGTATTTCTTTTGCACTACCATAAATTTTAAGCCAAGTTTCGGGCGTTAAAGGGCATAGTGAGCACTGTGTTCGAGACCTTCCGAAAGTTCCCTAAATACCAATCAAGCAGCTGATATGCGATAATTTAGAGCTTACATTTCATCAAGACAATGCAGTTTTCCGCATTTTACCGCAGGCGAGATAATATGGGCAAAAGAACACCGTTATATGCTAAGCATTTACAAGCGCAAGCCAAGATTGTTGATTTTGGAGGCTGGGATATGCCGCTGCATTATGGCTCTCAGTTACAAGAGCATCATCAAGTACGCCGCGATGCGGGCGTATTCGATGTTTCTCATATGACCGTGATTGATTTGGTCGGTGAACGGGTCAAAGAATTTTTAAGCTATTTGCTCGCCAACGACATTGGGCGTTTAACCCAACGCGGTAAAGCTTTATATAGCTGCATGCTGAAAGCGGATGGCGGCATTATTGATGATTTAATTGTGTATTATCAAAAAGATACTCAGTATCGAATGGTGGTGAATGCTTCAACCCGTGAGAAGGATTTAGCGTGGATTCTTCAACAAGCCAAGCCTTTTGGTGTACATGTTTGTTTTGAAGAAGGTGATGTCGCGATGTTGGCGGTGCAAGGCTCGAATGCGCGTGACAAAGCCTTGCCTTTATTGCCTGCGGATTTGCAACAAGAAGCGGCTGAGTTAAAGCCATTTTTTGCTTGTTGGAATCAAGATATTTTTGTGGGGCGCACGGGTTACACGGGCGAAGATGGGTTTGAAATTATTCTGCCTGTGGCACAAGTCGAAGCCTTTTGGGATGCAATTCTGGCAGCAGGCATTGCCCCCGCAGGTTTGGGCGCACGCGATACTTTACGACTTGAAGCTGGTATGAGTTTATACGGCAGTGATATGGATGAAAGTCTGTCGCCGCTGGAATCAGGCTTGACGTGGACGGTGGCGTTTAAGCCTGAAAATCGTGATTTTATCGGGCGTGCAGCTTTGGAAGCACAGGCAAAAACAGAACATGCGGTGCTTGTCGGTTTGGTATTAAAAGAAAAAGGCGTATTGCGTGGACATCAAGTGGTTTATGCCGACACGGGCGAAGGCATGATTACCAGCGGCACATTTTCCCCAACTTTGGGCGTAGCCATTGCGATGGCGCGTTTACCTGCGGCAAGCACCGCGAGTGAAGTTTTAGTCGGTATTCGTGACAAACGTTTGTCCGCAAAAATTGTGAAGCTGCCTTTTGTGCGCCACGGTAAGGCTTGTATTGATTTGGATGCGGTGTCAATGTAAATCAGTTAGGGTGTATGACGCGAGGCTACTGATACACCCTTACGCTAAGAGAACCGTTTTTTTAATTCTGACAATCCTTAATGCTGCCCCCCCAACTCCTAGCTCAGACCTGCTAGGTTTTTAAAATCTAGCAGGTCTCGGGATGGCTTATCTTTCTTAGTCTGAACTACAGACTAAATAGCTGTCAATTTGCTATTACCAAAATATTCTTGAATTTTCCCAACATTTTGCCAAGCAAGTTTTTGACTTTCTGAAAAGCTTTTCTGCACACCTTTCACAATATGCCATGCAATTTGCATTGCAATTTTACGTTTAGGTAACCATGCGGATTGGCTAACACTCCAAACTACAGTGACTTGTCCAGCTTGAATCGCAAAAGTACATCCCTCAAAGGCATAATCTAACACTTCTATTTCATAGGCATGTGCTGTGTGTTGATGTACCACAGTTCCCAACATTCCCATTTTTAAGGGGGTGTCTGTGAGGTCATAATCTACTTGAACAATATCACCAATTTCTATCATTTTGAAACTCGTAAGGTTATTAATTTTGCAATTTGGGGTGCAATGGGTTCAACAATCCAAGCAATCACAACCACGGCTTGATCATCATTAGCACCCGTAATTTCGATATTCGTCTGATAACGAGCACCATGTTGATCCTTGAGTTTTGGCTCCACTTCAGCACTCAGTGCTTTATCTTGGATTTCAAGAAGTAGTAACGAATAGTTAGACAAATTATAGCCCAAAACCTTTTCAAACACATATGCTTTATTTTTTCCCTGTGGATGTGAAGGGCATAAGGCATAATCAGTTAATTTTTTAGTGTCAATTTCAATTTGCTGCACAACATCCTGTAATTTCATTTATTATTCTTGTATCCATTGCTCACTACTTCACATTTGAAGTGTAGCAGGCTGAATTAAGTTTGAGTAGATTGGGTTGCTTCTGTCAACCTAATATTAACCTTCATCAAAGCTACATCTATCCCAATATATCATTGTTGGGTTGGCTTATCGCCAGCCCAACCTACACAACCTGTGAAACAGAGTTTGGGAACGAGGGAATTGTGTGAATCAAGGGAATTGTGAAAATTGTGGTTCTGACAAACTTAATCCTTGCGTTTCACATCCAAATAATCACGCAACCTATCCCCCAACAAATTCACCGACAACACCACGCCACACAAAGCCACGCCCGGCGCAAGCACCAAATGCGGTGCAATGAGCATATACAGCGTTCCATCACGAATCATACTGCCCCACGAAGCCGCAGGGGCTTGAACACCTAAGCCTAAAAACGATAAACCCGCCTCCGCAATCACCACGCCCGCAATCCCGAAAGTCGCTTCCACAGTCAACGGTGCAAGCAATAAAGGCAACACATGCCAGCGCAAAATTCTGAAATTACCCGCGCCCAAAGCCACTGCGGCTTGCACATGTTCACGACGTTTCAGGGATAAAGTTTGCGCCCGTGCCAAACGTGCAAATCCTACCCAGCCCACCGCTGACAAGGCGAATACCACATTGCTAATATCGGGTTTTAATAAACCCGACAAGGCAATTGCTAATAAAATGCTGGGAAAGGCGAGGAACACGTCAATAATCCGCACAATCCACAAATCTACATAACCGCCCAGCCACGCGCTGATCATGCCGATGAGCGTGCCCAAGGTCATTGAAATCAGCACCACCCAAAACGCCACAAAAAATGAAGTTCTCGCGCCCATTAACAAACGTGCTAACAAAGGTCTGCCTAAATCATCAAAGCCGAGAATTGCGTCAAAAGAAGGCGGCTGTAAAATCGCAGCTAAAGTAATTTGATTGGGATGCAGCGGCAACCATTGCACGCACAATGAAAGGATTGCCCAACTGCCTAAAATTAGACTCGGAATGAGCACCCGCCATTTAAGCATGATAATGCACTCGCGGGTCCAGCCAAGAATACAGCAGGTCAGTGAAGGTATTCACCCCTACATAACTGACACTGATGAGCAACACGCACGCCTGCACCACAGGATAATCGCGGCGTTGAATCGATTCGACCGTGAGTTGTCCAATGCCGGGCAGGGAGAAAATGGTTTCCGTAATCACTGCGCCGCCCAACAACGCGCCCAATTGCAGCCCGAGCACGGTTAAAATCGGCAAGGCAGCATTGCGTAAAGCATGATTAATCACCACCGCACGACGGCTTAAACCTTTGGCGCGGGCAGTACGAATATAATCTTCGTTCAACACTTCCAACAAAGTTGCACGCACCATTCTCGCCAAAATTGCCGCCAGTGCTGTGCCCAAGGTCAGCGCGGGTAAAATTAAACTGTCCCAACTTTGATAACCACTGACGGGAAACCAGCCTAAATGCAGGGAAAACACCATAATTAACAAGGGGGCAAGCCAAAAATGCGGTACAGAAATCCCCAATAAAGAAAAACTCATTGCAGTGTAATCCCAGAATTTATCTTTATTCAGTGCGGCAACACTGCCCAAAGGCAAAGCAATTGCCATTGCCACCGCTAAACCTGCCAAAGTCAGCAGCACAGTGACGGGAATGCGCCGCGCCAACATCTCCCGAATCGGTTCTTTAGAATATAAAGATGTGCCCAAATCGCCACGCACTAAATTCTGCAAGGTATTGAAATATTGGGTTAATAAAGGCTGGTCTAGCCCTAAAGCATGGCGTAATGCCACTTGGTCGGTGGCGGTCGCGCTTTCACCGAGCATGGCTTGCACCGGGTCGCCCGGCACGAGATGAATTAAAAGAAAAACTAAAGTGACCACACCCAAAATCACCCCGAACATGCTGAGGAGACGGGCAAAAAATAACTGCAACATGGGAATACTCGCGATGAAAGCTTACTCAAAAGGGTAATGCTAAAGTGATAAGGATTGTCTGAATCAGGATTTACAGGATTATCCGAATTAAACAGGATTAACCCCAAAGTTGTTTTAAAGAAAGCCCCAACCCCCTGAAGGGGGCTAAACATGAAAGCTTTTTTCTTTAAAGTCCCCTTTAGGGGATTTAGGGGCTTCTTTAAAATACTTTAATCCTGAGCAAGTTAGCGTTTAATGGGATTCACTCAAGGCTTTGACTTCGGCAGGAATCAGCAAACTAAAGCAGCTGCCGTGGTCTAATTCACTTTCGACGATAATTTTACCGCCCATCATTTCGCAAAAATGTTTAGTAATCGCCAGCCCCAAACCCGAGCCGCCATATTTACGGGTGGTCGACACGTCTGCCTGACTGAAGGGCTTGAATAATTTACTCATTTGTTCCGCAGTCATGCCAATGCCTTGGTCGCGCACACTGAAACGCAGCACTTCGCCAAAGGGCTGTTGTTCGCGCGCTACTTCAAGTTGAATGCTGGATTGTTTGGAAAACTTATTGGCATTACTCAGCAAGTTTAAGAGGTTTTGCCGTAATTTAATCGAATCTGCGCGAATTTTACCAATATTATCAGGACAAATCAGCAGCAATTTATTCTCTGACTTGATTAAAAGCGGGCGAATAGTGGTTAAAACTTCTTGAATCAGTTGTTGAATATCGAAGGTTTCTAAGTATAAATTCATCTTGCCCGCTTCGATTTTGGAAATGTCTAAAATATCATTAATCAGATTTAATAAATTTTTCGCAGAAATAT
>JBDKHS010000217.1:0-4466 GCA_039797505.1 Pseudomonadota bacterium
CAAGGGTAAATCCGATGCGCTACTGGCTGATGATTTTCTTACCCTGCTGCTGGCAATTCAGCATTGCGGCAGAACTCGCTCCCGAACGCCAACAACAATTACGCCATTTCTTAGTGCAAGACTGCGGTTCTTGTCATGGCATGACTTTAAAAGGTGGCTTGGGCAGCCCCTTACTTCCTGAAAATCTTATGGGTAAAACTGATGAAAGTCTGGTCAGTACCATTTTGCTCGGCAGACCGAATACGGCAATGCCCGCATGGCGCGGCGTGCTCACTGAAAATGAAGCCCTGTGGCTGATTCAAGAATTACGCAAAGGAGTGTCTGATGAACCCTAAATTTATTTTAGCTTGCCTATGGCTATTTTTATCGGCGCAAACGTGGGCAGATTGCCGCGCCACAGGCGATTTAGGGCTGGTGATTGAACGTGCCAAAGGCAGTGTGTTAGTGATTGAAACCAGCACCCGCAGCAGTTTGGGCGAAATCACAGGTTTGGGCGATTTGTCCCATGCCTCAGTGGTGTATTCGCGCGATCAACGTTATGCCTATGTTTTTGGGCGCGACGGCGGTTTAAGTAAAATTGACATGCTCAACATGGAATTGGTGAAACGCATTGAACAAGCAGGCAACAGCATTGGCGGAGCCATCTCGCAAGATGGGCGTTGGGTTGCCACTTCAAATTATACGCCCGGCGGGGTCAAGGTTTTCGACGCGGAAACTTTAGAACAAGTCTTAGATATTCCCAGCGAATATGCTGAGGGCAAACGCGCCAAGGTCGTGGGTTTAGCCGACGCACCAAATCAGCAATTTGTGTTTAGTTTATTTGAAGCGGGTGAAATTTGGGTGGCAGATTTACACAACATACAGCAACCCAAAATTCGCAAGTTTAAAAATATTGGCAAAGAACCTTATGACGCGCTGATGTCGCCCCAAGGACATTATTATATTGCGGGTTTGTTTGGTGAAGACGGCTTGGCTTTATTGGATTTGTGGAATTTAGACAAAGGCGTACAGCGCATTTTGCCGCATTATGGCAAGGGTCAGGAAAAATTGCCTGTCTATAAAATGCCGCATTTGGAAGGTTGGGCGGTGGCAGATAATTACATTTTTCTGCCTGCGGTGGGTCGGCATGAGGTTTTAGTGGTTGAGCAAAGAACTTGGAAAGCTGTTGCCACCATTCCCGTGCATGGACAACCTGTCTTTGTGATGGCGCGTCCTGACGGGCGACAAGTCTGGGTGAATTTTGCTGTGCCTGACAATGAAACCGTACAAGTCATTGATGTGCCCAGCATGAAAATTGTGCACAGTTTCAAGGCGGGTAAAGCTGTGTTACATCTCGAATTTACCCCACGCGGCGAGGCGGTGTGGATTTCTGCCCGCGACGATGATCAAGTGTTAATTTATAACACCGAAACTTTTGAAGAACAGGGGCGCATTGCTGCCGATAAACCCAGCGGAATTTTTTTCACCGCGCGCGCCCATAAAATCGGATTGTGAGGAAATTATCATGCACGCAATTCATCAAGCGAATGCGCCGCATTTAAGCCTTTTGCAAAAGCGTTTGTTAAATGATTTTCAGAAAGACTTCCCCTTGTCAGCAACACCGTATGCCGATTTGGCGCGTGAATTAGGGGTGAGTGAGGCGGAAGTTTTGGCAGAATTACGAGAACTCAGCGACACAGGGGCGATTAGTCGTGTGGGAGCGGTATTGCGTCCGCATCGGGTAGGAACAAGCACTTTAGCCGCAATGAGGGTGCCGCCTGAACGTTTACATGAAATCGCAGAACGTATCAGTGCCATCCCTGAAGTGAATCATAATTATGAGCGTGAACATGCGTTTAATTTGTGGTTTGTGCTGACGGCTTCGGATGAGGCACATTTAAACACGGTATTGCAGAATATTGAACACAGCACAGGCTTTGAGGTGATGTCCTTGCCTTTAGTGGAGGATTATCATATTGATTTAGGGTTTAAATTGCAGTGGTAAGCATTTGTAGATGAAACCGATAGTTTTGTCTGAACATTCTAAAAAAAGTTTTTAGGCAGTCATCAATCAATGAGATGCTTATGTCAGAATCAGGATTGACAGGATTATCCGAATTAAGCAGGATGAAAACCTGATATTGAGAAGAATTTTTTAATCCTGATAGGAGGAGTTACGCAGTTGAATCCGTAACTGTATTACTGGGGTGGAATACGGCTTGCGCCCATTCCACCCTACTACAAAACTTTCTTGTTTCAATTGCGTAATTGCATATCATTACAATAAATCGCTGCCTCCTATGCTGTACACCTTGCCCTGATGGTTTAAGTCAAACCACGCCCCCCGCTAGTCACTCTTTACCCGCTAAAATTTCAGGAGACGCTAATCAATGGTGACCCGCTGCGATGAAGCGTGCAAAAAATTCGTCACGGTTTGCAACAAGAATGACAGGATAAGCACTTTGTGTACGATAGGTTATCAGAATAAGACACATTATCTTTAATGAATTAATGTGCTAAGTAACTGTGATAAAACAAAGTTTTTATTTATTGTTGTTTTGGTCTAAAATATGCTTTAAATCATAGTATTTTTATAGATTTCAGGGGCGTAATGCGCCTTGTTTGCATGAAATACTTTGGGATTTTGCACGGTAGCGAATGCTGTCGCATTATTTTATGTCACACACTTCTTAATTATGCTTATGATCACTTATGTACGGCACAGCTACTAAAACCTATTTGCCTGAACTGGAAAGAGTTAAAATCCTCTTAGTGGATGAAAACGCGGGCCATCTCAATTTTTTAATTGATTGCTTACGCAACAATGATCGGGTGTTGTTGTCCGCAGCTTCAGGTGAACAAGCACTACAATTATTATCTGAAAATCCTGATATTGCTTTAGTCTTATTAGCGGCACAAATGCACGGCATGGATGGTTACACCACCGCCAGCAAAATGCGCGATATGGTCACAGGCACGCAATTGCCGATTATTTTCATGGCATCGGGCGAAGATATTGACGATCAACATATTTTCAAAGGCTATGACTCGGGCGCAGTTGATTATTTAATTCAACCCATTAATATCAATATTTTAATGAATAAAGTGGAAGTGTTCATTCGACTTTATTACCAGTCTTATTTACTACGCGAAACCAATCAATGTTTAGAACAAAAAATCAGCGAACATCAGCAAACCGCTGAGGAGTTGCAACGCTATCGCGAGCATTTGGAAGCGGAAGTTGAGCGGCGTACGCTGGCATTGCAGCAAGCAAATCAAAATTTACAACACGAAATAGAAGAACATTTAGAGACCGAACGCGCCTTAATGGCAGCAGAAAAACGTTATCGGGGTATTTTTGAAAATACTTTGGAAGGCATTTTTCAAACCACGCCTGACGGGCATTATCTAAATGCCAATCCTTCACTGGTGAATATTTATGGCTATAGCTGCACTTTAGAATTAATGCAAAGCCTGAATGACATTGGGACACAATTGTATATTCAGGAAGGGCGGCGTGAAGAATTCTTAAAAATCATGGAAGAGGACGGATTTGTCACTGATTTTGAATCACAAGTGAAGCGTAAGGATGGCACAATTATCTGGATTTCGGAAAATGCCCGCGCGGTAAAAGATAGCTATGGCTCTGTGTTGTACTTTGAAGGCACGGTTGAAGACATCTCCGAACGCAAAAAGGCCGAGGAAGAATTACAGCAAATCAATGAAGCCTATCGCCGTTTCGTGCCCCATGATTTTTTACGCTTATTGAACAAAGAAAGCATTGTTGAAGTCAATCTCAATGATTATGTGCAACGCGAAATGTCGATTTTATTTTGTGATATTCGTTCGTTCACGATGATGTCGGAGCGCATGACTCCGCAGCAAACTTTTGAATTTATTAATTCTTATCTCAGCGTGATGGGACCTGTGGTGCGCGATCATCATGGTTTTATCGACAAATATATTGGCGATTCCATCATGGCATTGTTCGACAAAACTCCTGACGATGCCGTACAAGCCGCGATTGTGATGGTGCAAGCACTCGCGCCGTATAATGCTTATCGGGGTGCACTGGCAGAACGTCACGAACCTATTAAGATAGGGATTGGGATTAATACGGGGTTGATGATGTTGGGCACGATTGGCGAATATCATCGCATGGAAGGCACGGTTATCAGCGATGCGGTGAATGTTGCCTCACGGATTGAAGCCTTGACCAAAACCTATGGCGTGCCTTTGTTAATCAGCGAAACCACGTTTCAGAAAATGCACAATCCGACTCAGTACGCGATTCGATTCATTGACCGTGTCAAAGTCAAAGGTAAAAGCACGGAAGTGGTGATTCATGAAGTTTTCCAAGCAGATGAGCCTCATGTGCGTGAAGGTAAACTCGCCACCCGCGATGATTTTGAACAAGCCTGTTTGTTATATCATCAAGGCTTGTTTATTGAAGCCGATGAAATTTTTAACGCCTGCCTTGCAGTAAA
>JBDKHS010000218.1:0-7582 GCA_039797505.1 Pseudomonadota bacterium
AATATTATTACCGAGTCTGGGCGGGCAATGAGTGCACATCATGCGGTATTAATTACCAATGTGATTGATGTAGAACGTGCACCCGGCGCGATTGAAATGCCACAACCGCCTTCTGCTGACGACCCCACGATTTTACAAGATTTGTGGAATGGTTTGGTGAATTTAACCCAGCGTTCTGCGATTGAAGCCTATCACGATGCAGTGTATTGGCTCAGCGAAGCGCACGATATGTTTACCCACGGGATTTTGGATTTAACCCAGCGCGCCCGCGCAGAATTACTTTATTATTCCACTTGTTGGCAAGTGCGTTCTTTGCTACAAATCAGTTCACGCACCCACCGCGAAGTGTTGGATGAAATTAATGAGAAATTAGCAGATAAATATTTCTGTAACTTCTCTTTGTTCCAATCTGTGCCCGACGCGTGGGCGATTGAACAATTATTCCCGATTGTGCCGTTAAATCGTCTGAATGAACGCCCTGATCGCCGTGCGACTTTGGAAGATTTGACCTGCGATTCTGATGGGCAGTTTAAAAATTATGTGGACGGCGAAGGCGTGGAAAGCAGTTTGCCTGTGCACGCGCCTTCGGATGATCCTGAAAACCCATATTTAATTGGGATTTTCTTGGTGGGGGCGTATCAAGAAATTTTGGGCGATATGCACAACTTGTTTGGCGACACTTATTCTGTCAACGTCTGCATTAGTGAAGATGGTAAATATGAGTTAGTCGATCCTGAAGAAGGTGACACGGTTGAAGATATGCTGCGCTATGTGCATTTTGACACCAATATTTTGCGCAATACCTACCGCAAACGTTTGCAAGCTGCGCCCTTAAGTGCAGAACAACGTCAAAATTATTTGCGTGAATTGGTGTCGGGTTTGATGGGCTATACGTATTTGGAATAGCGTCCATTTAACGCTTAAGATATTATAAGCCCTCAATTAAAGTAAATTATTGGGGGCTTTTTTGTATGAACTATAGAACCTATTTGGACTCTTAATTTTAAGCTAAGTTTGCGAGACTGAGCTGGTTGTAGCTGCGAATTTATTCGCACAACGCGCTCGAATTAGAAACGCCTGCGAATAAATTCGCACCTACACTTAACTCTTTTGACAAGATAAACGATTCAGTTTGAAGCTTAACTTCAGAATAGGAACGAGTTCAAATCGGTTCTATACAGCCTACGAACGGCTTATAAATTCAACTGTGTAACTCCTAAAAGCACTATTTTTAAACGCTATTTTTGCGTATCGATCACATGCGGGGTGATTTGAATGCCTTGCCCTTCACGCAACGATTGTTTTTGCTGCTCGCTCAAGGTGATCATTTCTAATCTGCGCTGCATTATTTGCCCCGTGTTGATGTTAATCGACAAAGTTTCTCGGCAACCATCCTCATAAATCCGTTCTCGTAACAAGTTTTCCCCCTGCCGTACATCTTTCAGCAAGTAAGAAGTTGCCACATTGGTATTGGTTTGGTCAGCCAGTTTTGCCAGTTCACAGGGCGATAAGCCTGTCGAATAATTTTCTGCATAGGCATCACTGATAAGCCAAGAAATCCCAGAACTGGTTTTCTTCGCTTCTTTTGGCGGACGATAGGGAAACCATTGTGAATAATCGCCATACTCCACGAAAATATCGCCGTTGCGATAAATACTCACTTTCATCGACAGATTGCCTGTTTCTGTCTTAATCACATTCATGCCTGAATGAATGGGCTTTTCTTGGAAATGAGATTGGAATAATTGCTGATTATTGTGTTCATTAATACTCTTAGGAATGTTAAAAAACGAAATATATACATCAATCAGCGCGTTAAACAGCGAGGGCAAAATCACCAGCACGGCAACAATCCCCGTGATAATCCCTTGTGTGGTTTTGATCCATTCCATGACCCGATTGGCAGTGACTTGCTTATCGGTATTTTCCCCCGGTTTAGCCCCCATCGCACTTGCCAATTCATTCATCTTGACTTCATTTGACTCTGACATATACAAAACTCCTCACCTCATCCACTCGAACGATGCACCCTGCTTCGCTTTCCCCTCAGGCTAAATGGCTGAGAAATGCTCATTCAGACAGTTTGGCAAGCGGCGAGACTCTAATTAGCAGGGTAAATTTGCATTCTATTATGTTATCCTGTCTAGCAATATTGAGACCGAAGCGCGTCATTCTAGGGTAGGTCTTTTATTTTACAATCCATGAAAACTTGGCTTTTAAAAAGCATCTGACCATAGTGGTATTGTAGAGCAAAAATTTTTAAGTGTAACAATAATACTTAGTGGTAAATTAGTATGAGCTTACTCATGGATGCTTTGAAAAAAGCAGAAGCAGCCAATAAAGAACGCACTCCCCCAGAACTCCCCATTAGCGATCCCGAAGCGCATCCGTTTTTTACCAAAGAAACCACGGCGATTCATTCTGAAACGCTCCCCACGGCTGAGGCAAGCGATGAGGAAGCCCTGAATTTATTGGATTGGGAAGCGGAGTCTGAAAGCTCTCTCAGCGTCGACGAGAAGGGCGGTTTTGACTGGCTTAATGCAGAAATTTCATTGTCTACTGAGGACATTATCACCCGGCCTGATGTCGCAAAAATTCCTCCAGCAACCCCTGAATTTTTCATTGATGAACCTGAAGTCAGTGAAGATCGCGATGAATTTGTACTAGAAAACTTCGAAGTTGAAGACCCCGCCAGTACGCCCGAACTCAGTGAAGAACTCATCGCGGCTGCCTTGCAAGAAGAAGTCTTTACTCCCGCCGCTGTCAAACCCAGCAACAGCATCGAATTTACGCCACCTGTCAATAAAACCACAACTGCTGAAAATATTTCCCAGCCCACCCCAGAAAATATTAATACCGCCAATCTCAATACCGCAAATCAAGAAGCGGCGCAACGCATCTTTAATGCGCGTCAACAACATCCAAAACCCTACCGCATTGCTTTATATGCCATTTTGGGGTTGGTGATCTTGGGGATTATTGGGGTGTATGCTTATAGTTTTCTATTTATCAATACGCCCAGCGTGGGCTTAACCCGCTATCCTGTTAATAATACCGTGAATATTTCACAAAATCCGCCGCCCGCCGCCACGCCGCCCAATAATCCAAACGTGATTAACAACACGGCTACACCAGTTGCCGCGCCTGTGATCCCAAGTCCCCCGCCTGCCAACAATGCCGCAAACTTTCCGCCGATAGTCCCGATGTTTCCCCCAATAAATGCCACGGAAAAGATTGAAAAAAATGGAGTTTCCTCACCGAATGGCGCAAACGACTCGGCGAAAACGCTGAAAAGTGTTCAAAAGAATGCCGCTGTCGCCCCTGAAAAAATCACAGCCCCCTTGCAAGGCACTGAACAATTAACAGGCATGTTAAGCCTGAAAAAAGACAGTCTCACTCATGCCAGCCAAGACTTAAGCAGTGCTTATCAGGCTTTGCAACAAGGTAATTTAAGCCATTCAGAACGGGCGTATAAAAAAGTTTTGCAATATGATGGGCGTAATCGGGACGCTTTGCTGGGTTTGGCAGCGATTGCTTTGCAACAGGGGCGTGTCGCACAGGCACAACATTATTATCAGCAAATCTTGCAATCTTATCCGCAAGATAGCTTAGCGCAAGCGGGTTTAATCAGCAGTTTAGGCGAACGCTCGCCCGATGCCAGTGTGAGCCAGTTGAAAACCATGCTTTCACAACTCAGCCCAAAAGCTGAAAATTTACCGCAGGTCGCCTATTTGCAATTTACGCTGGGCAATGTTTATGCTCGTCAACAGGCATGGACAGAGGCGCAACAAGCCTATTTTGAGGCGTATCGAACTGAGCCACGGGCGGATTATGCCTATAATTTGGCAATTAGTTTGGATCAACTGCATCAATATCCCGCAGCGGCAAATTATTATCAGCAGGCTTTGCAGTTGGGACAGAGTCGAGAAAAAAGTGGATTTGATCGTCAGGCAGCAGCACAACGTTTACAAGAATTAACTGCCTCGCGTGGGATACCCAACGTTTCGCCTGTGGAGTGAGTTCGGAGTTACGCAGTTGGCGTAAACTGGTATCGAAAACGGTCTGAATCCGAAGACAACTGAATTCAAGACCTTCTAGGTTTTTAAAACCTAGAAGGTCTCGTGCACGATTTAAACTGCATGATTCTTCATATCTACATGAATACTCAATAAGTTAAAGTTTATGTGGGTGCAAATAAGCATAAATTAAAGTAGGTTGGGTTAGCCTAGGCTAACCCAACGAAAATAAAGCAGTTCAGTTGCCGTTGGCAGCCCAACCTACGAGGCTGTTTTTTTAATTTAAATTTTCGTTCGGCATCTGTTTCTAAATACGCTAATTTTTCGCGCATTAGATTCAATAATTTGTCATCCATTTTCCACCCTCACTTTTTTAAAGCTCTAATTTTTATATTGAGAAGGCTTAATCCTACTATATTCAGATAATCCAGTGAACTCCAATTCTGACAATAGACGGGTTAAAATTGAGCGCGCCAGATTATTCAAATTCGCCCTACAATCAGTCGATACTGACAAAACAAAGAAATACTTTAAGAGCCATAGTATAATGAAATGCTCTCATTATAAGTCTTTCCTGTGTTGACTTTATGCGCAGCCCCCTCAAAATTCTGTGCTAAAATCTTGGCAACTTATTGATAATCAAATTATCTTAAACCGCTATCATCAGTTTTACAGTTTATAATAATGCTTAGCATCACCATAGGATTAGGAAATCAGGTTGTGAAGGAAAAAATCATCCCCTTTGCCTTACCAGTCAATTCAATGACTATGGATTTACTGCTTATTATTCAATCAAATCCATCAAACTCCCTTCGTTCCGAAAACAATAACGGCTCTGATTTTTTCACAGCGCGTGGGGCAAGAGATTAAATGCCAGAAACACGGGTAAAAATCTCGCGCAGCAAGCGCGTGTTTGACATTGTTTTCAGTGGACTGGCGATTATTGTGCTCAGTCCTTTGCTATTCCTGCTTGCCTTATGGATAAAACTGGACAGTCGTGGAAAAGTTTTCGTCCGATATACCCGCATTGGGCAATACAGTAAACCCTTCAAAATTATCAAATTTCGCACAACGCGCAGCGGGATTGAATTCAATCCCAACATAAAAATTAACAATCAGCTCACCCACTGCGGACGTTTTTTATTTCATTATCATCTCGATCAATTACCGCTGTTATTTAACGTGTTCAAAGGCGATATGAGCCTCGTCGGGCCGCGCCCCGAAATCCCCGAACATGTTGCCTTATATCCTGATAGTATTCGGGATTTTGTGCTCTCCGTTCCCGTGGGCATGACCGATTACGCGCTGGTCGAATTCAGCAACGAAAAAGAATTACTCGCTGCCTCCGAACATCCTGATATTGATTATGTCGAGAAAATTCTCCCGATAAAGCTCGCCTATCATCAGCAATATGTGGTTGAGCACAGTTTCCTATTAGATATAGTCTTGATTTTAAAAACTTTTAAACGAATTTTTCGACGTTTTCCCGTGTTATTGCACGATGTGATTATGGTTGCCGTGGCGTGGACTTTGGCAATGGTGATTCGCTACGACCTGCCGCTTGAAGCGCATGTGCAACAAGTATTTTGGCAAAGTTTGCCTGTGGTTTTGGGCGTGCAAAGCGTCGTGCTGTGGTACAACGGCTTATATCAAGGAATTTGGCGATTTTCCAGTATGCCCGATGTCGCCAATATTTTACGTGCCGTGAGTTTGGGCACATTGGCGAGTGTGCTGCTGCTGGTGTTATTAAACCGTTTGGAAGGCGTGCCGCGTTCCTCTTTACTGCTCTATCCCTTTATTTTAATTCTATTATTGGGAATGCCACGTTTTCTTTATCGCTTGTTACACGAACATTCTTTAGGATTTTTAACCCGTCCTTCAGCCTCACAACGGGTATTAGTGCTGGGCGCGGGCACTTCGGGCGATATGTTAGTGCGTGACATGTTGCGTAATCCTGAATGTGGTTATATTCCCGTGGGTTTTTTGGACGATAAAGCCAGTTTACACGGCGGCAAAGTGCAAGGCGTGCCTGTTATTGACCAAATTGACCAGCTTCCCAACGTTCTGGATTCGATGAAAATTGACTTAATTATTATTGCAATGCCTTCTGCCAACGATGAACAAATGCAGCATGTGGTCGAAATTTGTGAACCCTGCAACGTGCCCTTTCGCACTTTGCCCAAATTTGACAGCATTGTGAATAATGAAGTCGATTTAAGCGCGGTGCGTGAGGTTTCAATCGATGATTTGCTGGGACGCGCCAAAGTGCAGCTCGACTGGGAACTGATTCAAACCGAATTGCACAGTAAAGTGGTGATGGTGACAGGCGGCGGCGGCTCGATTGGTTCGGAACTGTGTCGGCAAATTGCACGGCTCAATCCCACGGCTTTGGTGATTTTTGAACGCTCAGAATTTAATTTATACCGCGTTGAATTGCAGTTGCGCCAAGAGTTTCCTAATTTGAGTTTACACGCTTGTCTTGGGGATATTGTCGATGCGGTCGCGGTGCGCCATGTATTGCGGCAATATTGCCCCGAAGTGGTATTTCATGCGGCGGCGTATAAACATGTGCCGATGCTGCAAAATCAAGCGCGTGAAGCGGTGCGCAATAATGTCTTAGGTACGAAAATTTTAGCAGAAGCGGCTGCGGCGCAGGGTTGCGCTATTTTTGTGATGATTTCCACTGACAAAGCCGTCAACCCCACCAATATCATGGGCGCAAGCAAACGCGCCGCTGAAATTTTCTGCCAAGCTTTGAGCCGACACAGCAACACCCGTTTTATCACCGTGCGTTTTGGCAACGTGTTGGGGTCTGCGGGCAGCGTTGTGCCTTTGTTTAAAGAACAAATTGCGCGCGGTGGCCCTGTCACCGTCACCCATGCCGAAATCAGCCGTTATTTTATGACCATTCCTGAAGCCTGCCAGTTGATTTTGCAAGCAGCTGCAATGGGGAAAGGCGGGGAAATTTTCGTGCTAGACATGGGAAAACCTGTGAAAATCCGTTATTTAGCCGAGCAAATGATACGGCTTTCAGGCAAAAAACCTGAACGCGATATTAAAATTGTGTACACAGGTTTGCGGGCGGGTGAAAAATTATATGAAGAGTTATTTCATGCCGATGAACGCTTAGAAAAAACCCCGCACGCTAAAATTCTGCTCGCAGCCCCGCGCCAAAATGATTGGGCGCAACTGATGGCATTATTAACGGCTGCGGAACGCGCTTGTGATGAATATGCGGCGGAAGAAGTGCAACAGTTATTGCAGCAATTAGTGCCTGAAATGAACTTGAGTGAGGCTTAATCTTCATTGATTTAGGAATCAGGATTATCTGAATCAGGATTCACAGGATGAAAGGATTTTCAGAATTAAAAAGCGCAATATTTTCTTTATATGAGGGTTTAATTCGGATAATCCTGTCAATCCTGATTCAGACAATACATGGGCTAATAAATCGCTGCCATCAATTACGATTTTATTCGCAATAGACTTGATCCCTTGCCCCGCTATTGTCACAATCAAAACTAATAATAACGAGGAACAAAATAATGCGAAAAATATGCCTTTTG
>JBDKHS010000219.1:0-4251 GCA_039797505.1 Pseudomonadota bacterium
TTTCTGTGCTGTCATCACTGACCAGCATCAAATCCAAGTCTGCCGCATCAATCACTTGCTCGGTGACTAAAGTTTCTTTGAACCACACCAGCAAACCCTCCCAAAAAGTTTTACCCACCAAGACAATCGGGGCTTTAGGGATTTTGCCCGTTTGCATTAACACCAAAATTTCACTCAATTCATCCAGCGTTCCAAATCCGCCCGGCAAGACTAAATACGCACAGGCATATTTCACAAACATCACTTTACGCACGAAAAAGTGCTGAAAATGCAGCTCGAGGTTTTGATAGCTATTTTCACGCTGCTCATGGGGCAGATGAATATTTAGCCCAATACTCAAACCTTTTCCCGGATGCGCTCCTTTATTGGCAGCTTGCATAATCCCAGGGCCGCCGCCTGTGATCACAGAAAATCCCCGTTCGGAAAGTTGCCCCGCCAGCTTTTCAGCAAATAAAGACCACGGATGATCGCTGGGAAAACGTGCTGAACCAAATAAACTGATGGCAGGCGAGACATTTGCAAGGCGTTCAAAACCTTCGACAAATTCCGAAATGATACGTAAGACTTCCCAGGCATCATGGGCAGGAATAGAACTATTGCCCAGCAAGGGAATAGGGCGCGGAGAGTTATTCATAATCGTCACTTCCTATGGTAAATATGCGAAATAGCATATATTTACATTTATAATTAGAATTAATAGGGCGTGTGTCTCAAAATTTATAGAGATATTAACAAATAGAGGGAACTTTCAAACATAACATACAGATTGTTTATAAATAGCTTTGTACTGCATAAAACCTAGAATACTCATAGTTTAATGTCAGTCTTTACAATTTAAATTTTGTTTAACCGCTCTAAATCTAAAAAAACTTATTTATTTTTTGAGATAATAAGCATATTAGATTGCGCGTGTCAGTTTCGAGTCTGAATCATGTTTTTAAATACTTGAATCTGTCCTGTTAAATAAATGAGATATTTTGAAGGTAAAGAGAGTCCCAAAGTCGCTTTAAAGAAAGCCCCAACCCCCTAAAGGGGAGGAGGGCTAGTGCAAGAAGCATAATTCATTTTTAAAACATAGGATTAAGCTAGTTTTTCTTTTTTCTTAATTTCATATATTTGTGTATTTAGCCGCTTATTTTGTTTATTTACGACTATTTTTTAACTTATTTTTATAATAAGTCTTTTATAAAAATAGCAGACTAAATATTATAACTATATGATAATAAAGTATAATAACTGTTACGTAACGATTTATCTGCTTCTTAACGAAAGTGTACAGAATACTGACTATTTCGTAACAGACAAAAAAAGTAATCTAACTCCATGTTATAAAAATGAATTATGCTTCTTGCATTGGCCCTCCCTTTAGGGGGTTGGGGGCGCAGTTTCAGATTTAAATCCGCGCTACACGCCGCTGAAACAGAACCCTTCACTTAATTGATGACACACCCTAGCCACAAGTGACTTGCTTATCCGCTTCATTGAATGGCATAGCTTACTTCTTCGCCACCTTCATTTTTAACTCAACCCCATTTTGACGGCTGTTCATGCCCGCAATTTCCACTTGAAAGCCTTGTTGTACCCAAGACTGTTTCAATTGTTCAACCGCTTGCAAACTCCCCAAATCCATTTCCAGCTCGAAACGCCCTTGACGAAATTCTAAGCGTTTCAACAATAAACCTGTACTTTGTTTCAAGGGCGGACTGAGTTGCACCAACTGACTTAAAAAATCTGTTTCACCGCCGCCTTGCCCGCGCTGATTGCGCAATTGTTTTAATTGCTGTTCCATTTGCGCCCGAGGATTCACAATTTTTTTCGATTCGGGAAAAGTCTCGCGATACACCTGTTCAATTTGCTGACTTAATTGGGTGCGTTGCTGCGAAAGCTGCTGCGATTGTGTCCACAATTGACCGCCATAAATCAGCACGCCCAGCATTAATAAAGCTGCAGTCAGTCGCCACGGTTTCCAAAACTCACCCAGCGCGTGACTGGGGCGGTATTCACCTTGCAATAAATCCAAGGGCGGCGCGGCAAATAGACCTTTGCTAAGCCACGCATATTCACCCTGTGCCTCGGTTTGCACTTGCACAGGAATCCCTAAAATATTCAAATCCTGCGCCCAATGCGTCGTTCCCGAAGCATAAACTTGCAACAAACTCGGGGCATTTTCTCCCGCTTCATTGATGGCTAATTGCAACCACGTCAGCGCATTGCTGAGTTCAACCGCGAAGCCTGTGTACGCGCCTGTACGCACTAACAAAGTATTGCCCAATAACAATAAACCCCAACCTTGCGGCGGCAAGGGCACGGCTAATACGTCGGGGACAATTGCGTCAAATACCAAGCCAGTTGTTTGAATCGCTTCAAGATACGTTTGCAAATGCGCCCGTTCCAACACTGCTACGGGAATTAAACCGCTGACTTTGTCGCGTTCCCCCACGGCAAAATGTAAGTTTTCAATCTCTTCTGCCAATTGCTCTTCTAAAACAAAAGGCACGGCTTGTAATAAGCGTTGGCGTTGTTTGCTGGGAACATCGACTTGCGCGAGCAGAATCTCGGTGCTGGGTAATAATCCATAAATTCGCTTGGCGGTGGGCAATTGTGAAAGTTCGCCTGTTTGGACAGGGGTTTGCAGTTGCCCTTTGGCATCACAGGCTAACCACGTCACAGCGGTCGGAGAGGAACTTGTCCAATGACAAAATAAAGTATGTAGCATGGGAATCTGCGTCGAGTACCAAGAAAAACAGCGAACGAATAGGATAGGCTATTGTGTAAGAAATTACTGTCCCTTATCATAAGAAAGCAGGTGTGGTGTTCAGGAATTCAATGCACACCCACAATATTTCTAAGAAGCATTATACTGCACCTTGCACATTTCTCTATAAAACACAGCTCCGAATAATCGTAGGGACGGGAAGAATGAAAATACTGGTTGCTGTCAAACGCGTGGTTGACTATAACGTAAAGGTAAGGGTAAAAAGCGATGGTTCTGATGTGGATATTGCCAACGTCAAAATGTCGATGAACCCTTTTGACGAAATTGCTATTGAAGAAGCGATTCGCTTGCAAGAAGCAGGCATTGCCACAGAAATCGTTTTAGTGTCTTTAGGCGTGAAAGCTTGCCAAGATATTTTACGCACGGGCTTAGCAATGGGCGGCGACCGCGCCATTCTGGTTGAAACTGATGAAGAAATTCAGCCGCTGAGTGCTGCCAAATTATTAAAAGCCGTGGTCGAAAAAGAACAGCCTCAAATCGTGATTCTGGGCAAACAAGCCATTGACGACGATGCCAATCAAACAGGACAAATGCTTGCCGCTTTATTGGGTTGGGGACAAGCCACCTTCGCGTCAAAAGTCACGGTTGCAGGCGAACAAGCCACTGTGATTCGTGAAATCGATGGCGGGCTGGAAACCATTGCGGTGAAATTGCCTGTTGTGGTCACCGCTGACTTGCGTTTGAATGAACCGCGCTATGTCAAATTACCCAATATTATGAAAGCTAAGAAAAAGCCCTTGGATACCCTCACTCCCGCAGACTTAGGCGTGAACTTAACTAAAAATTTAGTCACCCTCAAAGTGCAAGAACCGCCTGTGCGTAAAGCAGGGGTCAAAGTGGCTGATGTACAAAGCTTAGTGGATAAACTCAAGAACGAAGCAAAGGTGATTTAAATGCGCGTGTTAGTGGTTGCCGAACATGATAATCAAAGCCTGAAAGCAGGCGTACTCAACACCATTCAAGCGGCGCGTAAAATCGCCAGTGAAGTGGTGGTTTTAGTGGCAGGATATGAAGCCAGCAGCGTGGTGCAAGCCGCCGCGCAAGTGGAAGGCGTGAGCAAAGTATTACACGCCGATGCTGCTCAATATGCCCATGCCTTGGCAGAAAATATTGCCAATTTGGTGCTGAGCATTGCCAAAGAATATACGCACATTTTGACCCCCGCCTCGACCTTCGGGAAAAATTTCTTACCCCGCGTCGCCGCTTTATTAGACGTGGCTCAAGTTTCTGATGTGATTCAAGTCGTGGATGCAGATACTTTCGTGCGCCCGATTTATGCGGGCAACGTGTTGGCAACGGTGAAATCCAGCGATGCGATTAAAGTTTTAACTATCCGTACCACGGGTTTTGACGTGGTTGCCGCCACGGGGGGCAGTGCTGCGATTGAAAGCTTAGCCGCCCAAGCCGACAGCGGTTTAGCCAGCTTCGTCGAACAAACCTTGACCAAGTCTAGCCGTCCTGAATTGGGCGCGGCA
>JBDKHS010000220.1:0-5352 GCA_039797505.1 Pseudomonadota bacterium
CTTATGTTGGTTACTGTTCAAGCCTCTTGCTGCAAAGTGAGAGGCTTTTTAATTGGGTTAAGAATAAACTTTTCAGCTTGAAGCTTAACTTCAGGATAAGAATAAGTTCAAACGCATTCTATAAACACGGGATAAGCTTAAAAATTTCAGCGGCGTGCACAACACCAAATATCTACACGTCGCACCCCGCCCGCCAATAATACCCGTGTAATTTCATTCAAAGTGCTGCCCGTGCTAAACACATCATCGATTAAGGCAACATGTTGCCATGCAGGATAGGGTGGAAAATAGGCGAATGCTTCATAAACATTGCTGTGACGGGCTTCTCGGCTACGCAAACGGGCTTGTTGCTCGGTATTTTTGACACGGCAACAGCTCCGATAATCCAAGGGCAAATTGAAATGTTGCGCCAATTTTTGGGCGAGAATATATGATTGATTATAACCGCGTCCCCATTGGCGCACAGGATGCAAGGGCACAGGCATCAACACCTCGGGCAAGGGCGGCGGATTTTGCTCAAAATGCTGCTGCATGATGTCAGCGAGCACCGCTAACATTCTAAAGTCATGTTGATATTTAGCTGCGTGAATTAATTGATCCACAGGCGCGAGATAACGTAGCACTGCGCGGGTATGTTTAAACAACGGCGGTTGATGTCGACAGTGCGTACACAGTCGTGCATGACGTGTTGCCCGCCCACAACGCGGACAGGCAACTTGTTGATAGGGTAAAGCCTGAATACAGTCAGGGCAAACCGCTGACAGGCTGGATTTAGCGCACAAATAACAGTGCTGTGGCAATAACCAGTCTAAAAAACGCACAAGCTATGCTTACAACAACAAGGTGGCGGCAAATTTTAGAATATTGCCCGCATATTCCACCGCTTTCTTCCCATCATTCACCGCCTGAATTGCCTTATTGAGATTGGCAATTGCGGCATCGACTTGAGCCTCTTCCAAAGGTGCACTGCTTTTTAAATTGACACTTTGGCGCAGCGCATTTAACAAATCTTCGCTACTGCTTTCGTTGCTCTCAGTGAGTGCATCCAACTGCGCTTGCAAATTCAATAATTGCTTGCTTTGCAGGGCAACTAATTTCAACAATTGTTGAGTCACATCCCAATTCGGATCGTAGGCTGGGGCAGGATTTTTGAGGGCGTTTTGGAATTTGGCAATTTGGTCATCGGTGAGCATGGCAGGTTTCCTTAGCGTTTTTTATGGGTAATTATACTCATTAACATGCTGACGGCGGCATCACGATAAGAGGGATTGTTTAAGAATTTTTTACTGAGGCTGTTTAAGGTGGTGTCGATTTTTTGGAAATCTAAACTCGCCAATTTGCTGCGGGTGGTTTCGACGGTTTTGTCCAAGTCCACTTGGCTTTCTGCAAAATGCGTAATTGCGTTGGCGTGCGTGTTGGCGATGTGCAATTGAGTGGTGATTTCTTGCTTCAAGCCTGCAAGCAATAGTTTAGCTTGATTGATGGTTTCGCGACGCGCTTGCAGCATGGGGTCGATGGGGCTTAATAAAGTTTCCACTTCACTATAAAATGCTTCTCCCGTTTTGCCCGCTTTGCGCAATGCGGACAGGGATTTAATTAAGTCATGACATTTCAGTGGGGTAAAATTGGGATCGCTGGCTGCCGTATAAATCCAGCCTTCACGCTGTTTTAAACGTAATAAATCTTCTTCTTCCACGCCTCGCGCCAAAGTGCTGCGCACTAAGGTATAACGTTCCAAATATTTCTCACGTTTGCCTAAAGTGGTTTGTGCGGAATTATTAAATAAGGTTTCCCAGGTTTGTGTGGGTTCGGGGGGGAGTTGTGCTGCACCTACCACTGCAATCATTTCTTGTTCCAATTTACCCAAAGTTTGATAAATCAGCGTGTTTCCCGCACTGGTGAGTAAAGGCTCGTAAAATGCCAACATGACTTGGGTATTATGGGACAAAGCCGTCAAGTTTTGTTGGTTTTGTAAGGCGACGGGTTTTAAAGTTTCGGATGAGGGGGTACAAGCTTGCAAGCAACTGAAACCTATTACTATCAGTAATAAAGGTTTTGACATTATGGCGAATCCTTTGGCAAAGTTGTTTTTAATTAACCTGAGTTTGGTATAAGAAAAGTTTTTAAGCAGTCATCACTCAATGATGAGATTAACCTTTTGTCTCGTTCTAACGCTCCAGCGGCGAGGATTTTACAAGCTTCTGCCGTACATCGATTCAACTGCGTCATGCCTAGAGTTATCACGTTTCTTGGTGGAATACGCTACGCTATTCCACCCTACATACTACTAAATTTTCTACTCTTTCTTATCCCGTACTCAGGTTAATTAGAAACATATTACAAGCAAGAATTAAATTCTGCCACATTCTTTTTCAACTGCGTTTAGGGCGCGTCATCAATTAAGCCTTAACAGGCTGTAGCCTGTATGCCAGGTAGTGAAATGCGGAAGATTTGAATCTTAACGAAAGCCCCCAACTCCCTAAAGGGGGCTAAAGATAAACATGAAAGCGGTTTTAAGTCCCTTTTAGGGAATTTAGGGGCTGATTTTAATCTTTAAAGGAGGGGGCGCAGCTTAATTGATGACACGCACTAAGCTTATCTCATTTCGACACTTCCGCGTGAAAATGCCCACAGCGTCGCTTCAGTGGTGAGAATTTTTTAAGATAAGTAGTGCCTGTCAAATGAGAGCCTTATCGATTCAACTGCGTCCCTCCTAAAAAGAAAACGTTTTAAAGCCGCTCTCAGTGATTTCTTTAGAGAAAATATCTTTATCTCTCTGAACATATCGTAATTTGAAAAAATGCCCGCAATATCTACAATTACTTTGATGATCACAGCCCGTAATCATTGTTAGCCGCCAGATAGGAAACCATCATGAGTCATGTTGTACACGTCGTTGCAGGCGTGGTTAAAAATAATGCAGGAGAAATTTTACTCGCACAACGCACCGAACCCCGAGAATTGGCTGGTTTATGGGAATTTTCTGGCGGAAAAGTTGAAGCGGGTGAAAATCGTTTTGCGGCCTTGCAACGTGAATTTCAAGAAGAGTTAGGCATTGAAGTGCGCCAAGCCATTCCCTTGATGCAATTGTTGCATCGCTATCCCAGCAAATATATTTTATTGGATGTATGGGAAGTGACTGAATGGCAAGGTATTCCTGAGGGTAAAGAAGGACAGGCATGGAACTGGTTTCCGCTGCATCAATTGCGTTGTTTGCAATTTCCCGCCGCCAATTATCCCATTATTAACGCACTGCATTTGCCAAAAGAATATTTAATCACGCCTGAGCCTGAAAATTCTGAACAGTTTTTTCAAGAATTACAGCGCAGTTTGCAACAAGGTATTCGTTTGGTGCAGTTCCGTGCCAAAACCTTAACTGCTGCGGCTTATCAAGCGTATGCAGTGGAAATGGTGAAGATTGTTCATGCCTATGGAGCGCAGATTTTACTTAACGCACCTGTAGAACTTGCTCATCAATTGGGGGCAGATGGCGTGCATCTCAGCGGCACAGAATTAATGCAGCTTCGGGAAAAGCCTGCCTTGACATGGGTGGGGGCATCTTGTCATACCGCACAAGAAATCACGCGAGCAAATCAGTGGGATATGGATTTTATTGTTCTCAGTCCTGTGCAAGCGACCGCGACACATCCGCAACAATCGCCCCTAGGATGGGAGCAATTTAAACAGCTCGCTTACACAGCAAGCTGCCCCGTGTTCGCTTTGGGGGGAATGCAGCGTGCAGATATAGTTCTAGCACGGGAACACGGAGCACAAGGCATTGCCGCAATTCGGAGTTTATGGAACTCGAATTAGCGATGATAAACAAATATTAGTGAGAATGACTCAAGCTTTCGGGCTTCTCAATCGACAATGCTTTCTCTAGGCCATGTGCATATTCAAAACCTTTCAGCCAATACTGTGCTTTATCGCCCTCTTTGCCATAAGGACAGCTGGGCGTTGCTTGCTTGGCATAATGACATGCACGGAAGCCTTCCAAATACACATTAATTAATTTGAGGTTAGTCATACGATTCACCATTAGTGTTAAACAGAGGTTATTACTGCACCGCTTGCGATGCT
Source organism: Pseudomonadota bacterium (assembly GCA_039797505.1). GTDB lineage: Bacteria > Pseudomonadota > Gammaproteobacteria > Beggiatoales > Beggiatoaceae > JAQTYU01. The sequence goes on from JBDKHS010000220.1 coordinate 4,081, forward strand.
TTCTAAACAATTACTTGGATGAACAACCTGTAAAACCCCAAGTAATAAAAATCCCTCTTAAAACATCAAGATAAGATAAAGCTCTTGTTACATTACTTATTGTAATCAGAATATGTGACAGTTATATTACAGTCTTTTTTGTCGGAATTCTTATCAAGACAGCAAAATTTTGTATTTGTTATTTTCCCTAAAAATGCCGCGCCCCGAAGTTGTTACAAGCTTATTCGAGGCGGGAGAAGAGGATTTCAAGGAGCTTAAATTTCCCACAACGCAACGACAATTTTTACTTTGAACTCCTTGTTTTCCAAAGCTAATTTACTGGGCAAACTCACCCCTTTCACTGGCTGATAACGTTCATAAGTAATCATCCAATCTGCCTGTTGTAACAAGCTTAAACGCCCGTTGTTATCCAATTGATAATTATCAATCTCGACTTTGTCCACAGGCAAGCCTCGAATCCACGAATACAAATGGCTCACAGGTAAATTCACATGCAGGCGTTCCGACAATAATTCTTCCGCAGTCGCTGCATTGAATACATCGCCTTCCGCTGTGCGCAAACTGACTTGTTGCGCTGAACCGGTTAAACGCAATACGCCTTGTCCTGTGGGCGTGTTCAGTTGCAATTGGTAATTTGTGGGCTGCTGTTCCCAGAGCACGTTAGCAATCCAACTATCATTGCCCGAATGAATCGACATCCGACCGCGCAATTGCCAAGTGTCCACTTTGGCAAGCTTCAATTGCAATTGTTGCCATTTCACTTGCTGCTCGGGGGAAGGCGGTGGCAAACGTGTTGGCGCGGCACAACCTGCCAGCATTAACAGCCCAATTAAACCCAATAGTTTCACAGGATAAGTTTGTATCATGGTATAAATTTCTTCATCACTTTCAATAAAGGCGCATTATGCGGTGCATTTTTCAAAGCCTTATTCCACACCGTTTTAGCCGCCGCCTGGTCACCACTGACCCAAAGCACTTCGCCCAAATGCGCCGCCGTTTCAGGATCATCCTTTTTCAATTGCGATTTGCGTAAATAATCAATCGCTTCAGGATATTTGCCAAGACGATATAACACCCAGCCCATGCTGTCTAAAATGTAATAATCGTCGGGATTTTGCGCAATTGCCTGCTTAATTAAATCCAAAGCTTCTGCATAACGGGTGGTGCGATCTGCCAAACTGTAGCCTAAGGCATTGAGTGCGTGCACATTTTTCGGGTCAAGTTCCAAAACTTTGCGCAAGTCTTTTTCCATCGACACCAAATCATCCATTT
>JBDKHS010000221.1:0-2767 GCA_039797505.1 Pseudomonadota bacterium
AAACCGCCCAAACCCGTGAAGCCGAAACCTGCGCTAAAACCCACGCCTGAACGCGTAATCACAGAAAAAACGGTACGACTCAACACGCCACCGCCCGAAGTTGAAGAAGTGGCTGAAGCGAAACCTGCGCCTGTTGTGAAAACTGCGCCCGCCTTGCCACAAAAAACGGCGGTGAGTGCGGCAAAAACTGCGCATCCACAAACTGCGCCTGTGAAAACCACTGCCCCGCAATTTAATGCGGCGTATTTGAATAATCCCGCGCCTGAATATCCTTCCAGTGCGCGGCGCATGGGGGAAATGGGACGGGTAATTTTACGGGTACAAGTCACTGCCAGCGGTGTGCCCAGTCAAGTGCTGATTCTGAATAGTAGCGGCGTGGATTCTTTAGACGAAGCCGCTTTAGAAGCGGTGCAACGTTGGAAATTCGTCCCTGCAAAACAAGGTGAAACCCCTGTCGCGGCTTGGGTCAATGTCCCAATTCAATTTACTTTAAACTAATTTAAAAACATGAGGATATTATCATGGTAGAAAATCCCTATGGCATAGAACATTTTTGGCAACAAGGCGATGTGATTACCCACACGGTTGCGATTATTTTAATCAGCATGTCGGTGATTTCATGGTTTATTATTTTGCTGAAAGCGTGGCAATTATTATGGTTGCGCCGCTGTGCCGAGGTTGCAGAAACGCGTTTTTGGCACAGTAAGGATTTTGAAGAAGGCGTGGCTTTGTTAGGCGGGCATAAGTTGAATAATCCGTTTCGTGCTTTGGCGGAGGACAGTGTCAATTCCGCACTGCATCACGAGCAAAACCGTGAAGACCTGCATGGCGCGTTAAACATGAATGAGTGGCTGACCAGTTGTTTACGGCGTTCCACCGACAATATTGCCAATCGTTTACAACGCGGTTTGCCGTTTCTCGCGTCAATTGGGAGCACTGCGCCGTTTGTGGGATTATTTGGGACGGTGTGGGGAATTTATCACGCCTTAATCGGCATTGGCGCGACAGGACAAACCTCGATTGACCGCATTGCGGGCCCGATTGGTGAAGCCTTAATTATGACGGCGTTTGGGCTGGTGGTCGCGATTCCTGCGGTGCTGGGTTATAACGCCTTGATTCGGGCGCAAAAAGCGATGTTGGTGCGCACGCATAATTTTGCCCATGATTTACATGCTTATTTCGTCACCGGTAAACGGGTCACGCAAAAAGCGGTGGTGAATTTACGGGCTACGCCTGCGCCTGTATTAAAGGATGCGTCATGAGTTTTAATCAAGCCCAAGAAGATGAGGTGATGAGTGAAATTAACATGACTCCTTTGGTAGACATCATGTTAGTTTTATTGATTATTTTCATCATCACCATTCCTGCGATTAATCACGCGGTGAAATTAGAATTGCCTGTGATTAGCAACCAAGCCAACGACACGAAACCGCCGCATGTGGATATTGCGATTGATGCGAGTGGCGCGGTGAGTTGGAATGCGGAAGTGGTGCAGCCGCAAGTGTTGGCTGACAAAATTGCAGAAGCCGCGAAACAACAGCCGCAACCTGAAATTCATTTGCGGGCGGATCATAAAACCGCGTATGAAAATGTAGTAAAAGTGATGGTGGCGGCACAAACGGGCGGTTTAAGTAAGATTGGGTTTATTACTGAGCCGAGTGCACCCTAGAAAAACGTAGGGTGTATAAGGCGTAGCCGCCATACACCTTTACCGTATATTTCAAATCGTAAAGGTGTATGGCGCAATGCTTATGCACTCTACGCTGACTGCGTCATGCCTAGAGGTATCACCTTGCAGGGTGGAAATGGTGGAATACGCTACGCTATTCCACCCTACTGAATTACTTCCCACCCGTAAACGGATTTCCACCTGAGGCAGGTGCACCACTAGGACTGCCAAAAGGGCTACTACCCGTGCTACTTCCGCTCGAACCCGAGGACGGAAATGAACCAAAACCACTGGAACTACTCGAACTGTTTGAGCCTGAAGTTGAAGGCAAGGAACTTCCTGAAGAACTCCGAATCGTATTCTTGGTTTCAATAATCGGCATGGTTTCATGGCGCATGTCGGGCAACGTTCCATAAGGATTGGTCATTAAAACCTTCGGGGCTTGATTTGAACCCGCGATTTGCACCGTGACCATATACGCTTGTCGATTTTTGAGCTGTATTTTTTCTTCCTTAGGCTTGCCATCTTTGTCTAATTCAGGCTCTGGCTTTTTTTCCACTGTAGAAGTTTTATCCCCAGAATTCTTTTTCTCTTCAAGGGCTTTTAGCTCAGCTTCATCTTTGGGATATAAGGCTATCGTATAAAAATTACTCGCGGCAAAATGCACCCACGGCGCAAATTCTGCCAACTGCTCAGGCTGCATGAATTCATTAAAATCCTGCACCGTGCGAAATTCCTTTTCGCGGCGTTGGGTTAGAATAATATTGGCAATTTCATCAGTCATGCCAGGCAACATTAACAAAACTTCACGGGTGGCAAGATTGGGATTTACCCCGGCCGTTGAACCATAAATAGTAAACACGGTGTCTAATTCCACACCCTTAAACGCTTCTTTAAAACCTTTAATCATCAGCAATTCGCCAATGGTTTGGATTTTTTCGTTGCGTGGTTCATAGGGCGGAACAAGCTTTTCGTAATACTCTTTCTCTGCGCCATTGAGCCGTTTGGTATCATCGGTGTCAATCCAATCTTGCCAGGCATCATCCAAAGCTTCTAAACGCTCTTTGTCTTTCCCCATGCGCTTTTCTAGCAATTGCT
>JBDKHS010000222.1:0-3534 GCA_039797505.1 Pseudomonadota bacterium
CGCAGGCATTGGACTGGCGGCAACCCAGGTGAATATTCATCAACGAATTATAGTGATTGACCTTGCCAAACAAGACGAACCCCAACAGCCCTTATGCTTAATTAATCCACAAATTACCCACCGCGAAGGCGTGCATATTGGCGAAGAAGGCTGCTTATCCGTTCCCGAAATTTATGACAGCGTCGAACGCGCCGAAAAAGTCACCGTCACCGCCTTAAACCGTGAAGGTGAAAGCATCACACTCGAAGCCGAGGGCTTGCTTGCGGTGTGTATTCAGCACGAAATGGATCACCTGCAAGGCAAATTATTTGTCGATTATCTTTCCAACCTCAAGCGTCAACGTATTCGCAAGAAACTTGAAAAACGCCAACCCGAATAATTATGGCTAAAAAAAGAATTGTTTTTGCAGGCACGCCCGAATTCTCCGTGTCCTGCCTGTCCGCACTGTTGAATTCATCCCATGAAATCTGTGCTGTTTATACCCAACCCGACCGCCCCGCAGGACGTGGACGCAAATTAACCGCCAGTCCCGTGAAACAATTAGCAGTTGCACACAATATTCCCGTTTATCAGCCACAAACCCTGAAAACGCCCGAAGCCCAAGCCGAATTACGCGCTCTCGAACCCGACATGATGATTGTGGTGGCCTATGGTTTATTGTTGCCCAAAGCCGTGTTAGAAACTCCAAAACTGGGCTGTGTCAATGTGCACGCTTCTTTATTGCCACGCTGGCGCGGTGCAGCCCCGATTCAACGTTCTTTACTCGCAGGCGACACCGAAACAGGCATCACTTTAATGCAAATGGATGTCGGCTTAGACACCGGCGCAATGTTGAAAAAAGCAAGCTGTGAAATTTTGCCCAGTGACACCGCTGAAACTTTGCACGACCGTTTAGCCAAACTGGGCGCGGACTTGCTCGCAGCAAATATTGACGAATTGGAAAATTTACCCGCCACCGCACAAAACGACGATTTAGCAACTTATGCCCAGAAATTGAACAAAGTAGAAGCCCAACTCGATTGGCAACAAAATGCCGTCTATTTGGCGCGTCAAGTGCGGGCTTTTAATCCTTATCCCATTGCACAGGCAGAAATTGCAGGCGAAACTTTTCGCATTTGGGCGGTTGAAGCCTTAGCAGAATCTACCACAGTGGCGGCGGGACAAATTCAAGCAGTGAGCCGTGCGGGCATTGATATTGCCACAGGCGAAGGAATCTTACGGGTGCTGAGTTTACAACAAGCGGGCGGCAAAGCGATGGCGGTGCGGGATTTCTTAAATTCGCGTCCACAGTTTGGACGTGGCGCATGAGTGTGAAATTAAGCCCCCAAACTGATGCGCGTTACGTTGCAACCATTGTTTTACAACAGATTTTAGCCGAACAGCGCACCTTAAGCGAATGCTTAGAACCTGCGTTAATCAGCTTGCCCAATGCCCGCGAACGCGCTTTAGCTCAAGCCTTGTGTTACGGGGTGATGCGTTGGTTGCCGCGTTTGCAGGCGGTGTTATCCAAATTAATGCCCAAACCGCTCAAAACCAAAGATTTTGATGTGTACGCGGTGTTATTAATTGGGATTTACCAGCATTTATATTTACGCACGCCCGCCCATGCTGCCACCGCTGCCACCGTCAACATCGTGAAAATGTTAGATAAAAATTGGGCAAGCGGTTTGGTGAATGCGATTTTACGTAATTTAGGGCGCAAACAAGCGGAATTAGAAACGGAAGTTGACCAGAAAGAAAGTGCACGTTTTGCGCATCCCGCTTGGCTGTTGAACAAATTGCAAAAAGACTGGGGCAAGCATTGGCAAGCGATTGCAGAAGCCAATAACTTGCACCCGCCGATGAATTTGCGCGTGAATTTGCGAAAATGCAGCCGTGAAGCTTATTTACAGCTTTTGACTGAAGCGGGTTTAGCCGCGCAAGCCTTGGCATTTACCCGCGCAGGACTGCAATTAGAACAGGCGGTTGATGTGCAACGCCTGCCGCATTTCGATGAAGGCTGGGTGTCGGTGCAAGATGGCGCGGCGCAGTTGGCGGTGGAATTGTTAGATGTGCCCGCAGGCACGCGTGTTTTGGATGCCTGTGCTGCACCGGGGGGCAAAACTGCGCATTTGCTGGAAACTTATGATCCTGCCTATTTATTGGCTTTGGACAATCAGCCTGATCGCGTCAACCGTTTACGCGGCACGTTGGAACGCCTGCAACTCACGGCGGAAACCCGTTGTGCAGATGCCAGCCAACTCAGTCATTGGTGGTGGGATGCGAAACCCTTTGATCGGATTTTGTTAGACGCGCCTTGTTCTGCGAGCGGCGTGATTCGTCGCCACCCTGATATTAAATATGTACGCCAGCCCAAAGAAGTGGCTTTATTGGTCACGCAACAAGCTTTATTGTTGAACAAACTTTGGGAGACTTTAGCACCAGAAGGGCAATTGTTATATGTCACCTGCTCGGTGTTTGCTGAAGAAAATCATCTGCAAATTCAGCGTTTTCTCGCCCAACATCCCGAAGCTGAAGTGAGCAATACGGTGATGCCTTGGGGTCATAGTATGCCTGTCGGCTGGCAAGTTTTGCCGGGTGAGCAGGGCTTTGATGGTTTTTATTATGCCCTTATTCATAAACACCCGCCGCGTTAATCGAGGCTGGCAACTTGCCCTGACGTTTTTATGTTGGGGCATTTCTCTCACCCTGTATGCGCAGCCTGAAATCCATGACGTGAATATACGGCTTGCAGGACAGACTTATATTTTAGATGCCAAAATTAACTACGAACTCAATTCCACTTTGCTCGAAGCCTTGCACAGTGGGATTAGTCTTTCTTTTGCGGTTAATTTTCAAATCAGTCGCGAGCGCGAATTGTTATGGGATGAGGCGGTGAGCAGTTTTAGCCGCCAATATCAATTGCGTTATCACGCTTTAAGTCGCCAATATTTGCTGCGTTATGCGAACACGGGCTTGCAAAATGCTTTCCCTAGCCTGTCTAGCGCATTGACCGCGATGGGCGCGTTGAATGAAATTCCTCTGATTAAAAAAGTCGCCGTCAAAGCGAATAATAACTACCGCGTCAAACTACAGGTAAGCCTTGATATTGAAGCCTTGCCCGCGCCTTTACGCACGGTAGCGTATTTGTCGAGTGATTGGCATTACAGCAGTGATTGGTATATATGCCCACTATCAGCCCAAAAATAAGAAAATGGCTCAGCATTTCCAGTATGCTGGGCTTATTTGGCAGCTTATTATTATCTTTATTGCTGACTTCTGACGCATTACAAAATGCCGCCCGTTTTGAGCAATTATATTCACTACTGCTGGCGGTTAATATTATTGCGTTAATCACCTTATTTGGCTTGATTGCCTTGAATTTACGGCGATTGTGGCGACAAGTGCGGCGCGGCTTGGCGGGTGCGCGTTTAATGGTGCGCTTGGTTACTTTAATCGTAATTTTAGCAGTCGTGCCTGTGAGCGTGGTGTATTACTTTTCACTGGAATTTTTGCATCAGCGTTTAGGCAGTTGGCTAGATGTGAATGTAGACC
>JBDKHS010000223.1:0-4292 GCA_039797505.1 Pseudomonadota bacterium
CCGCGAGCAATTTCCACAAGTCAATTTAATCTGTAATCCTGAAAATATCGGGGGCACGGGCGGCTTTAACACAGGTTTGAAATGGGCATTTGAACAAGGTAAATATAAATATTTATGGTTACTGGATAATGACGTATTAGTGCACCGCGCCGCCCTGAGCGAATTAGTAAACTTATTGGAAACTAAGCCTGATGTCGCCGTGGCAGGCTCGACCATGATGCAATTGGATTATCCGTGGCGAATTAATGAAATGGGCGCGTATGTGAAATTGCATTCGGGCGAGCTGGTGCTGAATCGTCATTTAGAAAATATTGCGGCGTGGCAAGGTAAAGATGTTTATGAATTGCTGCAAAGTGATGCTGATTTGAGCAAGCAATTATTGCATTGCCAGCCGTTTTTAGATGTGGATTATGTGGCTGCTGCCTCTTTATTAATTCGTGCCGACGTTGCCAAACAAGCAGGGATTTGGCGCGATTACTTCATTCACTTTGATGATGTGGAATGGTGTTTGCGCATTGGGAAAATGGGGCATCGGGTGTTGGCTTCGGCAAAATCTTTGATTTGGCATTTATCTGCCGCCGCGAAAGTGCCGACATGGGTTTTATATTATGACAATCGTAATATTTTAGACATGATGAAAACCCACAATGCGGGTGATGCTGCATTAAAGCGCACGGAACGTTATATTCAGCTCAAAGCGGTTTATTATCACTTGTTGGGTAAAACCGATTTAGCGGGCTTGTTGCAACAGGGTTTAGACGATTATCAAGCGGGCAAGTTTGGTAAAAAAGATATTAAACTCACGCATTCCTACCAGCCGAATCATAATTTTCACAAAGTGCTGGCAAATCCGAATACTAAGCGTGTATTCGTTTCGTATTCAGTGAATTTGCAGGCAACGGCGGTGCAAGAAGCGTTCATTCAAGCCATGCTCAAGCGTCCTGAATTGGAAATTACTTTTATGGCGCAGCCTGCTGGGGCTGAGATTTATCAGTTGCCGCGTGCGCGTTTCCTTAGAATTTCTTCCAATCGCATTAAACGTTGGTGGCATTATTGGAAACTGCGTGGGCGATTTGATTTAGTCATTCAATCAGATTACGCGCCTGTGATTGGTTTATCTTGGCTTAATGCGGCGATTGTGTTTATTAATGATGAAGGTTTTTGTGAACGTCCTGCTCCGCAATGGTCTGCGGTGTGGCAAGCGGGTATGCGTTGGTTGAAGAGTCATTTTTAGTCGGGGTTTAATAGATTTTTAACAAGTCGCTCGCCCCTCAATAATTTGTACATTGGGGGCGGGTTAAACCCTCAAAGACAGCGTTGCACCTCACTAAAAATCATTCATCAAGCGGCTTGTGGCATTGCGTGTGCTGTTCATAATCTGATATAAGTATTGGGCGATTTTACTCTGGAGCAAATGATGGCTATTGATGATTTGAAAAAGAAATTGGCAGAAATTGAAATGGAACAAGTTCGCCAACAAAAAGAAGTGCAAAGCTTAACGGAAGTTGTAGTACCAAACTATATAGACAAACCTGCCCCTAAAGTCGCCAAAGTGCTTTCAGGTATTTATATTTGCTTGGAGTTTGGTGCGGGTGCTCCCGTCAGTGAATGGTCCGATGAAACGCATGGCTGGAGGACTCAGGGTTTAGGAACACGTTATCCTACTAAAGAAGAGGCTTTACAGCGTTTAGCAGAGCTAAAACAGCGTTGGCCCGACTATCCCTTAAAGCTTAAAAACTAGACCTGATCCCGTATTTTAAAATGGCGTAAAGGGTAGGAGTGCGCCAAAAGATAGTTTATAAAAAACTTACTTCAAGACACGCACATAAAACACGACCCCTGCTAACTCCAATTTATCACCATGTTGTAATGGGTGTGGTTTGCCTAAATTCAGCGCCTGCCCATTCAAAGTGGTGGGGTTGGTGAAAGCTCTCCCCAAAGTGTGCTGATCAATCGGAATGATATACCACTGTTGATTGCTGTATTCAAAGCGACAATGTTGACGATGAATATATTGGCAACCCTCTAAATCACTGATTTGAACATCAGCCCCGCCCTCAGGATGTGCCTGCCCCATTACTGATCCCTTTAAGACGGGATAAATTTGTGAACCACAGGCTGCTTCTAAATACACTATCGGCACAGCGTTCGTGTTGTTGGTATGGTGGTTGACAACGCCTGTATTTGGCGCGTGCGGCGTTGCTGTGGGCTTAGGACGGGTAATCTGCTGCGCTAACAGCTTGGTGGTTAAAAACTCATACGCCTCATGCTCGCGTTCATGCTTATCGACATGAATTCCTTGATATTTAAACAGGACTTTACGCGTTTGATTGAGTGACACGACTAATTCATAAAATGAACGTGAAACTAATAATTGATTCGGTTTTGCAAAACTCACAATGCGTTGTGCGACATTAATCCCATCTCCCAGCACATTGCGCTGAGAATTAACATCTTGCATGATTTTAATCGGACCTAAATTAATCCCTAAATACAATTGATAATAGGGTGCTTGGGTCTTTTTCAGTGAGAGAATCACCCGCAATAGCCGCACTGCCACATTCAAGGCTTCTTCAGGATTTTCCAAAAAACATAAGGCAGCTCCGTCGCCCGTGTCTAATAACACGCGATCAGGTTCAGCTATATTCATCATGGCTTTGCTAATCAGCATATTAAAATGTCTTTTACAAATGAGCTGATCATCTACACTGCGTTTTGAATAGCCTACTATATCTAGGAATAAGGTGCTGGCAATGAAAGTGCGCTTGCTGTCTGTGGGGGTGGTTTGGGGTGAGGCTTGCATGGTGTTAATTGAATTGTCCACTGTGGGAGAGACCGAACCAATAAAATAGGTACACACCGCACAAGCGCTTTCTTGTACGGCATTGGGGTGACCACATTGGGGACATATTTTAATGAGTGATGCCATAATTTAAATTAAGAGGGATTCGGAACATCTAACGAATGACAGGAGATTAACATCATAGCGTGACAGGGGAATGATCGCAAAGCTTTCCCCTGATTTTTAATGTGTTTAGCGGGTTTTCTCACGAATTGATGGGCTTGGTTTCTCAGTACGTCCTATGGGCACTGAAAGATTTCTGAACCACAATTCACATAATTTACAAAATTACCACACCTTGCTGGTGCAGGTTTGTAACCTGCACCGTAACGTTTTAGCTTATTTTAACGTTCTCAAATGTTCGGGGCGGGGTTACAAACCCCGACCCGCTGGGGGTTATTTCTTGTCTTTAATTGGGGTAATTGCGTGAGTTATGGTTTAGACAAAAGTTCAGTACGTTGGATTTCTGAAAGCAACTAAATAAAAATAAAGAGAAAATGTGATATTAGGATGAGTTAGGATTTGTGTTGGGTTGCCAACGACAACCTACGAAGCTTAATCTTGTTTAGGATAGAAATCATCATCAAACAATTGCTCAGCCTTGTAGGGGCATGTTGCTGGAAAAGTCTCTGCTGGCAATTGTGTTTCTTTGATAGCCAGTTCTAAAGCATCCTCATAAGCTTCTAGCAAAATTTCGGGTAATTTTGTTTTCAACCCCGGTGATTTGCGCAAACGTTTGGCTATTCTCGTGCGTTGTTCAACAATCGTGGAACGCCAGCCGTCACCTTTGAATTCTTGCCAACGTTCTGATAACTGTTGATATTGAAACTGCCATTTAAGCAAATAGGCGATTAACACTGTTAAACGACTTTCTAACTCATTCTGTTCGCTTGCGCCCATGCTGGCTAATTCTTCCAATAAATGTTCAATATCTAGTTCAGAAAACTGCCCCTTCTTTAGCAAGTCTGCTGTTTTTTCAGCCCATTCACTATAGTCTTTTTGATAAAGCTCATATAAATAAGTCATTTTAACCTCTCAATATTTTCTAATAATGGCTTATATGACTGTGCGGCACATAATGATAATTCATTGTAAACGAAGAAATTCGTTTTTCAACTGCGTAACTTTTTATTGCTGCAAGATTCTGGACGCGGGCGCATCCTGACTGCATTCTCACGCCAGAGCGCGTGGGAACGAGGGGCTTGGGGGCGCAGTTGAGGTCTAATTGATGGCACGTCCTAGGGAGTGTCATCAATTAAGTGAAGGGGTCTGTTTCAGCGGCGTGTAGCGCGGATTTAAATCTGAAACTGCGCCCCCAACCCCCTTTAGGGGAGGGCTAGTGCAAGAAGCATAATTCATTTTTATAACATGGAGTTAGATTACTTTTTTCTTTTTCTACCTGTTACGAAACGTTCAGTATTCTGTACACTTTACGTTAAGAAGCAGATAA
>JBDKHS010000224.1:0-4124 GCA_039797505.1 Pseudomonadota bacterium
CAATTAATTTTAGACGCACTGCAAATTCCCACCCCAAAAAATTTAATTTTGCTTTCTGGTGGCGCGGGCAAAATGGACAACACCCAAAATGCACGGCTCATGCAATTATTCAATCGGGGTATTGCTCAAGTCGCCTCAGAAACCCAAGCCTTATTATTGGGGGGAGGCACGCAATCTGGGGTGATGGCAATGCTGGGGGAAGGCGTTGCTGCCCGAGGGCATAAAACACCCATTTTAGGGGTTTCACCTTTTGGAAAAGTGACTTATCCCGGAAAAACTGAGGCAGTGAGCGACGGAGATTCAGCTCCCCTAGAACCCAATCACACCCATTTCGTTTTAGTCGACACTTCCTGTGAAAACAATGGCGGCTGGGGCTGTGAAACGCCACTGATGTATCACTTGGCAGCAGTGTATACCAAGACCTTGCCCGCGCTAACGCTGTTAGTCAACGGTGGCAATATTTGTAAACAAGAAATTTTACACAGTGTGCGTTTAGGGATTCCCATTCTTATCGTGCAAGGCAGCGGACGTTTTGCCGATGAACTTGCCGACTGTAAACTCAATCGCCCCGATTTTATTGAAGACCCGATACTGGCTGAAATCATCGATGATGGCGATCTGTATTTATTCCCTTTGGAAGGCAGTTTAAATGAATTTGAACGCTTGGTTTACCGCCTGTTACGTGGCGATAACACCTTGAAATCCGCATGGGAACAGTTTGCAATTTATGATTTAAATGCCAAACGCCATCAGAAGCATTTTGAATGGATTCAATCCTCTATTCTTTTTGCGGGTGTTTTTGGGACATTCTTAGCCTTGGTGCAAACCACCTGGACGCAAGGTTTAACCCGTCCCGACATCGATGCCAGCATAGTGAGTAATACCCTACGCAACATGATTATGCTCGTGCCGATTATTGTCACCGCCTTGCTTGCGGCATCAAATCGCTTTAATGCGGGTAATAAATGGATATTGCTGCGCGGCTGTGCGGAGTCTTTAAAAAGTGAAATTTTTCGCTATCGGGCGCAAGCAGAGATTTATAGCAAAGTACAAACGATTGAAATGAATCGGGAAATGAAATTAGCTGAGAAAATGCAAAATTTCAGCACGCAACTGATGCAAACCGAAGTGAATCTGTCTGCTCTCAAGGCGTATCACGGTGTGCTGCCTCCCCATTATTCCACCTCAGAACAAGATAAAGGCTTTCTCAGCCTCAGCCCAGAACGTTATCTACAAGTGCGCTTAGAAGATCAACTGAATTTTTATGTCAGTAAAACGGGCAAACTAGAACGTAAATTACACCACATGCAGTGGGCAATTTATATTATTGGGGGGATTGGGACTTTATTAGCCGCGATTAATTTTGAAATCTGGGTGGCGTTAAGCACTTCAATCACCGCCGCTTTTGGCACTTATTTACAATATCAACGTATTGAAGACAAGCTGATGAAATATAACCAAGCAGCCATTGGTTTGGTCAACGTACGCAGTTGGTGGGTAGCTTTGCCGCCCGCCCAACAAGCCCAGCAGAAAAATATTGACGCGCTGGTGTGCAATACCGAAGGCATTTTACGCAGCGAATTTAGCAGTTGGGTGCAAGAAATGCAGGAAGCGATGAGCGAGCTTAAAAAGCAGCAAACCAAAGAGGGACAAGAGAGCACAGAAGCTAACAGCCCCTCCTCTCCAGCAAGTCCCACAAGCAACACTCCCGTTTCAGTGAATACACTGCAAAGCTCCTTAGCAACACCGCCAAGCTCTCCTCCCACTGCTTAACTTTAAACCGCGCCTCTGCACAGGGGCGCGGTTTAAGTTTTTAGAGCGCGATAATTTTCACAATTAACGACCAACTTCCCATTTTAGGTAGGATAGCTGCATAGCATGAGTGACGCATTCATTTCATACTCGCGTAAAAATAAACCCTTTGTACAACAATTAGCCAACGCATTAAAAACCGCAGGGCGTGAAATTTGGGTTGATTGGGAAGGCATTCCACTCAGTTCAGAATGGTGGAAAGAAATTGAGTCGGGAATTGAGCACGCCAACACGTTTATTTTTATTATTACCCCCGAATCTTTACAGTCTGAAGTGTGCGGACAAGAAATTGAACACGCGCTGAAACGTGGCAAGCGTATTGTGCCGATTATTCAAAATGATAATTTAACAGATTGTACCGTACATCCTACGATTGCCGCCTTAAATTGGATTTATTTCCGAGAGCAGGATAATTTTGATAAATCCCTGTTAGATTTATTAAATACCTTAAATACTGATTTAGAGCATTTACACACCCACACCCGTTTGTTAAACCGTGCCTTGGAATGGGATAAACAAGGACGTGATAAAAGTTTTTTACTGGTTGGACGAGATTTACAGGCAGCGCAACAATGGCTAGGCGCGCATTTTGTACATGATCCTAAACCCTTGTCCTTGCAGGTGGAATATATTGTCAACAGTGAACAAGTGAAAATCGCGCGTCAAAAACGCATATTTATCGCGATTGTCACCAGTTTTATCATTACTTTATTTTTAGCCGTCTTTGCAGAATATCAACGCCGCGATGCCGTCAACGCCAAAAATGAAGCGGATAAAAGTCATGTGGTCGCTCTCAGTTCTTTGGGAAAAGCACGCCTGTTGAAAGATGATCAACTGGGCAGCTTATTAGCAAGTGTTGAGGCTGCAAAAAAGATGCAGCAACTTGCCCCCGTGCTCGCCGCCGAACCCTCCAATCCACAAAAAACCAAGCGAGAAAATGAGCTTGATAAGGTAGTGTCTACCACCTTACATGAGGCTTTGTATGCCAACTATGAACGTAATCGTTTAGAAGGGCACGCGGACACCGTGTTAAAAGTGGCGTTTAATCCAACCAAAAACCAAATTGCCTCAGTCAGTCATGATGGTAGTTTGCGCTTGTGGCAACGCGACGGCACACTTAAAAAGACCCTTGAGTTTCCTGGCTCGCCTCAAAATATTATATTTAGCGTCGATTTCAGCACGGATGGTGAAAAACTGCTCATCGGAATGCGCACGGGCTGGGTCTATGTTTATGACAGTGAAGGTCAGGAGTTGCTGCGTTTAAATCATGGGGCGAGCGTGCACACTGCCTTGTTTAGTGTTGACGGGCGTTATATTTTTTCTGGCGGCAAAGATTATGTTGTGAAAGTGTGGGAGCTTGCAACCCAAAAAATGCTGCGTGAATTTCAAGGACATCAAGGCACAATTGAAGATTTAAGCATCAGTCGTGATGGTCGTTGGCTGGCTTCAGCAAGTTCTGATGGCATGATTGGAATCTGGGATTTATCCGATTTGGCAGATTTATCTAAACCTAAGCAAGTTGTGCAAATGTTGCGCGGACATGAAGATCGGGTTTATGGGGTCAGTTTTAATAAAGACAGTACCTTGTTGGTCAGTGGTAGCGCAGATAATTCCATTAAGCTTTGGAAAAATGAAAAGCCTGCCCAAAATCCCAATGCGTGGGTGTTGTTTTCCAAACAAGAAGCCTTAAGCACTGCGCATAGCAATTGGGTGTATAGCGTGCGCTTCAGCCCTCAAGAAGATATTTTTGCCTCCGCCAGTGCGGATGGCATGGTGAAAGTTTGGAATCATGATGGCACGCTACTCAAAACTTTTCGCGGACACACAGCGGCGGTGCAAGGTTTAAATTTTAGCCCAGACGGCAAAAAAATTGCGACGGCAAGCTCGGATAATTCAGTCAAAATCTTCAATTTAGGTCGACATATTGTCGAAATTCTGCAAGGACACAGTGCCAGCTTAAAAGATGTGACCTATAGCCCTGATGGCACTCTCATTGCGTCCACGGGCAGTGATAAGACAGTGATTTTGTGGGATAAAGCAGGGTTGGTAAAACGTCGTATTCGTTATAACTCGGGATTGCGCACCATCGATTTTAGTCCAGACGGAAAGCTGTTAGTCGGGGCGGGCTATGACAATAAAATTGTGATTTGGGCGAATACTGAAAATGCTGAAAGTGAGGATGTGGGAAAAATAACGCCCGTTATTCACGCATGGGCTGCGCATGCTGCCGCACTCAAAAGTGTGCGTTTTAGCAAAGACGGCAAATATATTCTGTCTGCCAGTGCAGATAAAACCCTTAGATTATGGGATAC
>JBDKHS010000225.1:0-3232 GCA_039797505.1 Pseudomonadota bacterium
AACATCCTACCAAAAAATACCTAAGCCAAGAAACATGGGCGCAGATAGATAAATTGTTAAAAGAAAAGTTACCCCTGCGCGGCATAGCCCGTGTGACAGGAATCTCAGGGACGTGGCTACAGCGTTATGTAAACCGTTTGTACGAGAAACAAGGCTTAGAACCACAGCCTGTAAAAAAAAAGGGAAGCTGTGTTTAGAATGCGATGAGATGTGGTCATTTGTAGGAAACGCTAAAGAGAAAGTGTGGGCTAGCCTTAGACAGGGATTCACTCCCGGTGCTATATCGTCAATGTGCGGTGTGTTATACCGATTTCTGGGAAGCTTGCAAGAAAGTGCTCCCCAGTAAACGACATAAGGCTGTTGGGAAAGAGAGTGGACTTACTAATCATATTGAGCGGTTTAACAATACGTTAAGACAGCGAGTGAGTCGGTTAGTGCGGAAAACTTTCTCCAAGAAGTTAGAAAATCACATCGGAGCTATCATTTATTTCATTAACCATTACAACAAATCACTGCCTCTTTTGCACTACCCCCCCAAATAAATTACGCAGCAACCACAGCTCCAGATTCTGTAAATACCCGCATTTGCTTCGATTTTACAAAGACTTGTTCACCCTTCTTTAAATTCAAAGTTCGTGACGATTCCTTGCTCAATTCAGCTTCTAAGGTAATATCTTGCACATCCAATAATTCCACGCGCACCGTTGCGCCCAAACTGAGCACGCTCAGCACGGTTGCAGCAATACTTTCACCGTCAGCAATGCGACTGATTTCTAAATCATGCGGGCGCACATACGCGGTTGCAGAAGCCACACGATTATCATCATTGGTGTGAAAATGTGCATCCTGATCCAAATGCCCTTTAAACACGTTCACATTGCCTAAGAACTGATAAACAAAGGGATTCACCGCATTTTCATACAATTCATCAGGCGTGCCGACTTGTTCGACCTTGCCTTTATTCATCACCACCACGCGATCTGAAACTTCCATCGCTTCTTCTTGATCATGGGTCACAAACACGCTGGTGATATGCACGGTATCATGTAAATGGCGCAACCAGCGGCGCAATTCCTTACGCACTTTAGTATCCAATGCGCCAAACGGCTCATCCAGCAACAACACTTTAGGTTCAACTGCCAAGGCGCGTGCTAAAGCAATGCGTTGCCGTTGTCCACCCGAAAGCTGGCGAGGAAAACGATCTGCCAAACCTTGCATTTGTACCAAGTTCAATAAATCATCGACCTTACTTTGAATTTGCTTATCGCTGGGACGCTGAGCGCGTGGCTTCATTCGTAAACCAAACGCCACATTTTCAAACACGGTCATGTGGCGAAATAAGGCGTAATGTTGAAACACAAAGCCCACTTGTCGATCTCGCACAGAACGCGCCGTGGTGTCTTCGCCATAGAAGAAAATCGAACCGCTGTCGGCAAATTCCAAACCCGCAATAATCCGCAATAACGTGGTTTTACCGCAGCCCGAAGGCCCTAATAATGCCACCAGCTCGCCCGTGGGGATGTGCAAATTAATATTATTCAGCGCGTTGAACTTATTAAACGTTTTGCTCACATTTTGAATTTCAATACTCATGATGCAACATCCGGATCGTTGATTAATACTTGGGTTTGAACACGCCATTCCACAAAGGTTTTTAACGCCAAGGTGATTAAAGCCAAAATAGCTAACAGCGATGCCACGGCGAAGGCGGCGATAAAATTGTATTCGTTGTAAAGAATTTCGACGTGCAAGGGCATGGTGTTGGTTAAGCCACGAATATGTCCCGACACCACCGACACCGCGCCAAACTCGCCCATTGCGCGGGCATTACACAAAATCACCCCGTACAACAAACCCCATTTGATATTAGGCAGGGTGACATGCCAAAAAGTTTGCCAACCTGTCGCGCCTAAAACCAAAGCGGCTTCTTCTTCGTCATTACCCTGCGATTGCAACAAGGGAATTAATTCCCGCGCCACGAAGGGAAAAGTCACGAAAATTGTCGCCAATACAATGCCGGGCACGGCAAAAATTAATTTGATGTCCCATGCTGCCAGCCATTCACCAAACACACCTTGTAAGCCAAACAGCAGTACGAAAATTAAGCCTGAAATCACAGGCGACACCGCAAACGGCAAGTCGATTAAGGTAATTAATAAGCTTTTGCCTGTGAATTCAAACTTGGCAATCGCCCACGCCGCCGCCACCCCAAACACTAGGTTTAAAGGCACAGCAATGGCGGCGGTGATTAAAGTTAATTTAATGGCAGCAATCGCATCAGGTTCGACTATTGCGGCAAAATATTTGTTAATTCCGCCGCGCAAGCCTTCGGTAAACACCGAAATCAGGGGGATTAATAAAAATAAACTCAAGAAAATCAGTGTAATACTAATCAGTGTGTAACGCACCCAACGCGGTTCGGTAATGGCGGTTGATTGCGTTTGAACAGATAATGTGTGCATAACAATTTCCTAACGGCAACGTTTGCCAGTCCACCATTGCAATAAATTAATGAGAAATAATAAGATAAATGACACCACCAGCATCACCACGGCGATTGCGGTCGCGCCCATGTAATCGTATTGTTCAAGTTTGGTGATGATGAGTAAGGGGGTGATTTCCGAAATCATCGGCATGTTGCCTGCGATAAATACCACTGAACCATATTCCCCCAAACCGCGCGCAAATGCCAAAGCAAAGCCTGTTAATAAGGGTGGGAAAATACTGGGGAAAATGATGCAGCGGAAAGTTTGCCAGCGCGTTGCCCCAAGGCTTGCGGCGGCTTCTTCCAGTTCGCGTTCTAAATCTTGAAGCACGGGCTGCACCGTTCTGACCACAAACGGTAAACCGATAAAAGTCAGGGCTACCATAATGCCAAGCGGAGTAAAGGCGACTTTAATCCCCAGCGGTTCTAAATATTGTCCAATCCAACCATTGCTCGAATAAATTGAAGCGAGTGCAATCCCTGCCACCGCCGTGGGCAAGGCAAAGGGCAAATCGACCAAGGCATCAATAAAACGTTTTCCAAAGAATTGATAACGCTCTAAAACCCATGCGACTAATAAACCGAAAAACGCATTAATCATCGCTGCTATCAACGCCGCGCCAAAGGTAATGCGATACGATGCCATCACTCGGGGTTCTGTGACCACCGTCCAAAAACGTTCCCAGCCCATGCTCGAAGTTTTGAAAAACACCATTGACAAGGGAATCAACACAATCAAACTTAAAT
>JBDKHS010000226.1:0-9042 GCA_039797505.1 Pseudomonadota bacterium
TTGGATTATTTTACCCAAGGCGCCTTATGCTTACGTAATCTTGCCGTGACCGCAGGCAGTTTGGTGAATAATTCGGGCGTATTAATCGTAAACAGCGATAGCGACAATTTAAACCGCGTACAAACAGGTTTGCAGCAAGTGCTCCCCACCGCCAACTTGTTGGGTAAGCCGACGTTAATTTTACAAGGGCGGGATGATGCTTTAGCCCCTGTGAATTTTAGCGGGCGTTTCTACTTCGGTTTAAACCAAGTCACGCAAGGCACGAGTTCAAAAGTTTCGTATATTGAAGTGAAAAATGCGCATCATTTGGATGCTTTGAATCAACGTTATAACATCGATAGTGAAGTGCCGATGCAATATTATTTCCATCAAGCACTGGATAAGATGTACGACACCCTGAAAAATAAAGCCGCTTTGCCAAGCAGCCAAGTATTGCCGACTAAGCCTTTAAACAGCACCCCAACCAGCAGCACCTTAGCCAAAGAAACCAATTTGCCGAGCATTGGCAGCAGCAATGCGTGTTCAATTAGTTTCAGCAGTGGTGTGTTGAATATTCCTGAGTGTTAGGACATAGTTGAGACCTGCTAGGTTTTTAAAACCTAGCAGGTCTTGAATCTAGCGTGATTGAGGACTGGCAGTGCTACAAGCACGGCCAGTCCTTTTTTTATGGATTTTGTAGCACTGTGATTCAGAATCGCTTAAAACGTAAACGCATTACTCAAACCGTCTGCTTTGGCATCGCGGTCGGTCAATGGCTCAAGTTTAAAACGGTTTTCAATCAGTTTTAACACCGAGGTATTGTCATACTGGGTATGGTCGATAAAGCCACGTTTTGCAAACGGTGAAATCACAATCACAGGAATACGGTTACCAGGTCCCCAGCGATCCACTTTGGGGGGCGCGACATGATCCCATAAGCCCCCATTTTCATCATAAGTGACGATAATCGCGGTTTTGCCCCACATCGCACTATTTTCAATGCGTTGAATCACATCAACCACGTCTTTATCGGCAGAAGTCACGTCAGCATAACCAGGATGCTGGTTATTTTTCCCCAAGGGTTTGTAAAAAGTTACCGCAGGCAAGGCATTATTTTGAATATCAGCCAGCATGTCATTCTTGTCTTTCAAATGCTTGGCTTTTGCAGGCGTGCCGTCAGCATAATTTTTGAAGAAGGCATAAGGCTGATGGTGAAATTGGAAACTTTCATCAGGTTTGCCCGCCATCGCATCATTCCAACCGCCTGAATACCATGCCCAACTAATTTCTTTTTCGGAAAGTCTATCTCCCAATGTCGGTGCGGTTTGAGGAGGGAGTAATTTCTTCGGGTCAGTGATTTTTGCAGAATGCGGTTGATAAACACTTTGTATCGTATTGACCGCATAGCCATCGGGTGTCACTTGCCCATCTTTGAGCATGTTCCCGTCTTTATCCAACACCGCCACCATATCGCTGGGAGCGTTGTCATAACGCGGGGTACAGGCACATGCCAGCCAAATATGATTCAGAAAAGAGCCGCCAAAAGCTGATTGAAAGAAATTATCCGCTAAAGTGTAGCGTTGTGCATATTTCCACAAACCTGTCTGGCGCGTATCTTGATAACCCATCACCAAACCGCCTGCATTAGAAACCGCAGCAAACTTGTCATTTTTGCCGCCATTAATTTGCTCTTGGTTGTGATAATACAAATGCGTCAAATCGGGAATTTTTTGATCCAGAGGTACATATGGATCAATCAAAAACGGTTTGTTTGCGAGTTTTTCAGGAAAACGTTTGTCTTGAACAGGCGGCTTCATATAAGTATTCATCACCACGGGCAAGGTTTCATACACTTTGCCCGTTTTATCCACTTGGGGCGCGATATTTTTCGCAGTTAATGAGGTGTTTGCGCCCGGAAACAGCGCGTACATGTTATTAAAACTCCGATTTTCCAAGAAAATGACCACGATATGATCTAATTTCTCAATGCCGCTGGCAGTTTTTTCTGTGGAAGGATTCACGCCACAGCTTGCCAAAGTACAGACACTTGCCAGTAATAATAATGAATGCTTGATTCTCATGTTGGACATCTCCTTGTGTGGGCTGTTATTGATTAGCATACGGTTTGATCGTGTATGTTAAATGAATTCGCGCTTTTCCTGAAAAAACTGGCGCAATTGTTCACCACATTCCACTGCCAACACCCCGCCAACACAGTCAATTTCATGGTTATGGCGGGTATCGCGTAACACGTCAAAACGACTGCCTGCTGCACCCGCTTTAGGATCGTATGCGCCAAAAACCACCCGCTTGACTCGTGCATGTAGTAAGGCAGCAGCACACATCACGCAAGGTTCTAAGGTGACATAAAGCGTCGTGTCTAATAAACGATAGTTTTGCAATGCCTGTGCGCCCGCCCGAATTGCGACAACTTCAGCATGCGCTGTCGGGTCGAGTAATTGAATTGGGCGATTCCAGCCTTCTGCAATCAATTGATTTTTATGTACTAAAACTGCACCCACGGGGATTTCTCCCTGGGCTGTGGCATTGTCTGCCAAGTGCAGAGCGTGCCGCATCCAAAATTCATCGTGTAAACGGGTGTCGCTCAGCATCAGGCGTAATTCGCTATCGCGGTGACCGTAATAATTTTAAATTCCAAATCAGGAATATTTTTTAAAGCCTGTGTGTGATCCATTTTTATTCCTCATCAGCCAATTAACTTAAGTTTGATAAAATTAGGCGTTACGCAATTGAAATTATAATTCCTTTATTTACAATGAGTTAGTACTGTACATTGCATAATTATATTTTCAATAAAATCAAGTGGTTAAATATTGAACTGCGTAACGCCTACAAGGGCGGTCGCAAAAACCTGTCCCGTTTTGAGCAGTACTTCCAAAGCAGTATATAATGCAATCAGTCACTTTATAATTTCCCCTCAGTAATACTCTGATGCTATCAGCTTCCAACCACTCAACTTAAATAGAAACTTATGATTCCTGAACTTGGACATTTCGCCTTAATTTTGGCTTTAATTCTCGCCTTGGTGCAAAGCATCTTTCCCCTGATTGGGGCAGCGCGTGGCATTCCCAATTGGATGGCAGTGGCGCGTCCTGCGGCATTAGGACAATTTGTATTTGTCAGTTTGGCGTATTTCAGTCTGACTTACGCATTTATTCAAAACGATTTTTCTGTGCTCTATGTCGCCAGCAATTCCAACACTTCACTGCCCTTGATTTATCGCATCGTCAGCGTCTGGGGCGGGCACGAAGGCTCGTTATTATTATGGAGCTTGATTTTATCAGGCTGGATGGTGGCGGTGGTGTGGTTTAGCCGCAGTTTACCCGAGGCGATGGTGGCACGGGTGTTGGCAGTGATGGGATTTATCAGCATGGGCTTTTTATTATTCATGCTGGTCACTTCCAATCCTTTCGACCGCTTAGTCAATCCGCCGTTAAACGGGCGTGATTTAAACCCGCTGTTGCAAGACCCCGGTTTAATCATTCACCCGCCGATGCTTTACATGGGTTATGTCGGCTTTTCCGTCGCCTTCAGTTTTGCGATTGCCGCTTTATTAGGCGGAAGTTTAGACAGCGCGTGGGCGCGGTGGTCACGTCCTTGGACTTTAGTCGCATGGATATTTTTAACCCTGGGCATCGCCTTGGGCAGTTGGTGGGCGTATTACGAACTCGGCTGGGGCGGCTGGTGGTTTTGGGACCCCGTCGAAAACGCTTCTTTCATGCCGTGGTTAGTGGGCACGGCGTTAATCCATTCTTTAGCCGTGACTGAAAAGCGCAGCACTTTTAAAAACTGGACGGTATTGCTCGCTATCATGGCGTTTTCACTGAGTTTATTAGGCACGTTCTTAGTGCGTTCAGGGGTTTTAACGTCGGTACACGCCTTCGCCACCGACCCCGCACGCGGCACCTTTATCTTAATTTTCTTAGGGGTTGTGATTGGCATTTCGCTGATTTTATACGCATGGCGCGCCCCGAAAGTGGGCGGTGGCGGAAGTTTCTCCTTGGTTTCACGAGAAACGTTCTTGCTGATGAACAATATTTTATTAATCGTCGCCTGCGGCATGGTGCTGTTGGGCACTTTGTACCCGCTGTTTTTAGACGCTTTAAACTTGGGCAAAATTTCTGTAGGCCCGCCCTACTTTTCAACGATGTTTACCTTGTTGATTTCGCCCTTGATTTTCTTAGTCGGTATCGGCACTTTAACCCGCTGGAAAAAAGACGAATTACCGCGCCTGCAAAAATTATTAATGCTGAGTTTTATCGCGAGCATCGTGTTAGGGGTTGCAATTCCCGTGGTCACAGGCACGTTAAGCCTTGGCGTAGTCGCAGGCATTGCGGGCGCAAGTTGGATTGTGTTGACCAGCATTCAAGCGGTGCGTGAAAAATTGCGGCATAAAACCGCGTTGGGCGGCGGCTTACGCAGTTTGTCACAAGGCTTTTATGGGATGTTGACCGCACATATTGGGATTTCAGTGTTCGTGATTGGGGTGATGTTGTCCAGCGCGTTTAGCGTCGAGCAAGATGTGCGCGTCGAACCCAACAAATCCACCGAAATTGCAGGGCATCGCTTCTTATTTGAAGGCACACAAAAATTAGACGGCGCGAATTATTCGGGCGAGCGCGGCACCTTCCGCGTGTTCAAAGACCAACAAGAAATTTCGGTGCTGCAACCTGAAAAACGCATTTATCGCGTGCAAGCCATGCCGATGACCGAAGCCGCAATTGACCCAAGTTTAGCTCGTGATATTTACATCGCTTTGGGCGAGCCACTGGGCAATGGCGCGTGGAGTGCACGGATTTATTACAAACCCTTCATTCGTTGGATTTGGTTAGGCGCGTTATTCATGGTGGCAGGCGGGATTATTTCCGTATTCGATCCGCGTTATCGGCGCAATGCCTTGCGTAGCAATCACGCCGTTGATGGCGCAGTGGCAACCGCCTAGGAGAAAAACATGCGTTTGAATTTTGTGAAAATGCAGGGTTTGGGCAATGATTTTGTGATGATTGATGCCATGAAACAGCCCGTCATTCTCAGCAACGAACAATTGCGCCATTTGGCGGATCGGCGTTTTGGGGTGGGTTGCGATCAGATTTTATTTGTCGAACCCAGCCAGATTGCAGGTGTAGATTTTCGCTACCGAATTTTCAATGCTGACGGTGGCGAAGTGCAACAATGCGGCAATGGCGCACGTTGTTTTGCGCGTTTCGTGCACGACCAAGGCTTGACGGATAAAACTGAAATCGTGGTCGAAACCCAAAAAGGGCTGATTTATCCGCGCATTGAAGCCGATGGTGAAATCACGGTGAATATGGGATTGCCGCGTTTCACGCCTGCGGAAATTCCGTTTCTTGCCGACACTGCCAGTATCCAATATCCGATTGAAGTTTTAGGCAAAATTCAGCAAATTAGCGTGGTTTCTATGGGCAATCCGCACGCAGTCTTAGTTGTGGATGCGGTGGACACTGCGCCTGTGGGCGAAGTCGGCGCGGCGTTAGAATCGCATTCACGTTTTCCTGAGCGGGTGAATGTGGGTTTTATGCAAATTCTGGATCGGCACAATATTCGCCTGCGGGTATTTGAGCGCGGTTCTGGCGAAACTTTGGCATGTGGCACAGGCGCGTGTGCGGCGGTGGTTGCGGGGCAGCGTCTGGGTTTATTAGATGAAGGCGTAAGCGTGCAAACCCGTGGCGGCAGTTTAACTATTCGCTGGGCTGGCGAAAATGAACCCGTTTTAATGCGTGGCGCGGCAGTTCGCGTTTTTGAAGGAGTCATTGAATTATGAGTTCGCAACATTCACTACAAATTGATGAATTACCTGAACAATCTATCGTCGAATATTTGCGGCGGCATCCGAATTTTTTCATGCAATATGAAAATTTATTGGCTGAAATGGTGATTCCGCAAAGTCGTGGCAACATGGTTTCTTTGGTCGAGCGGCAAATAGTGGTGCTGCGTGATGAAAATCAGCAATTGCAGCGCAAACTCAGCAACTTGATTGAAATAGCACAACGCAATGAATTATTAAATCAACGTATTCAACGCTTTGTGGTGAATTTAAGCGGTGCGGGCAGTTTGGATGAATTTTTCACCGTGCTTTATGAAAATTTGCTGGCAGAATTTAACAGCGATGCGGTGGTGGTGCGTTTATTTGAATTGCCTGCGGGTAATTTGGCGGGGCGTAAGGAATTTGTGGAATATGATGCGCAAGTGTTCAGTTTATTTGAAAGCTTGCTGAGCAGTTCTAAGCCGTTTTGTGGCAGATTGGCGCAGGCGCAAACCGAATATTTATTTCCGAATGAAAATATTACTTCTGCGGCATTGATTCCTTTAGGGATTCCCAAACCGCAAGGCATTCTCGCGATGGGCAGCCGTGATATTGCGCGTTTTCATGCGGGCATGGGCACGGATTTGATTCAGTACATGGGCGAGGTAATTAGCCAGTTGTTAAAACGTTGGTTGAAACCGTTTTAAATTTGCTATCTTATGAAGATTGATGGTTTTCAATACTATCAATCTTCCAATTCCCATAAATATACTAATTTTTTGAGGTTTTTAATGAATAGACCTGCTTTGTTTGGATTAAAAAACTCAAATCGAGATTTTACCCAAAAAGAATCATGGGGAAAAAATCAATTTAATTCTTCTTTTTCTGCGGCATTAGCCTGTTACATGCACAGCAAAGACTTCGCTCCTGTGTATTTAGAATTAGATAATGAGTTAAAAGTTGTACATTCAAAAATTAATGTGGCTGATTTATTTGGGATGAATCCAAGTTCAGAGGAATTATTTTTTTCGTTTGAAAGCGATTATGTGCCTTATCGCCAGCTCATTATTGGTAATCTTCCCAGAATTGACTTAGTCACACAAAATTTGTGCACACATCAGTGTTTGCAGGGGTTAGAAATTAAATTAACAGCCTTACCTGATCATACGACTTGTGAACTGACAGAAGATAAATTTGGCAGTGAATTGGTCATTCGCCCAGATAGTATTGTCTATTTAGCTCTCAGTATTCTATGTGCATATCAGAATCATACTGAAATATTATGCAATATAATTGGCGATCAATTTGATTGTATTCATGACTGGACTGAAGGCGAAAACGTATTAGCTCTTGTTCCAGCAATGATTAAAACTATTGATCGGATATTGTTAAGTGAACTTGATCAACAAACACCACTAGTAATCCAACCTGTTTGGAAAACATTAGGTAAATCACCACAATTAGCAGAAAATTGTTTAGATATGTTTGTTTGGAGTAATTTTGCATTCACCCGTTTATTTTTAGATGTTAATCTGCAAGAAATAACCAAGGAAAATAAAATAACACGACAATTACGTTCTGTAATTTGGTTACTAAAAATGCTATTAGATTTTTGTCGCCACGGTAAAATAGATCATGCTAAAGTCATTGATTCGCTTTCCTACAATACTAAAAATGACAAAGCGTTTGCAGTAAACGGTAAAATTACACATGCTTACATGTCTTGTGCAGAACTGAGCAAACCCAGAATAACTCAGAATGAAATCAAAAATATTATTCTAGGCGACGGGCATTTACTCTTAAGTCCTGAAAGACGTTTCGATGCCATCATTTATAACTCCCCTTATCTATTCAAATAATTATGTTAAAAATAATTGATTTATTTTCAGGTTGTGGTGGCTTATCTTTGGGATTTCAAAATGCAGGTTTTGAAATTTTGGCAGCTTTTGATAATTGGACACCTGCAATAAATACCTATCAAGCTAATTTTCACCATGATGCAATACAATTGGATTTATCCGACGAAGGAGTAATAGAAATATTAAGTGCTTATAACCCTGAAATGATTATAGGAGGACCTCCATGTCAAGATTTTTCGAGCGCAGGAAAACGGAATGAAGAAACACAACGTGCTGATTTAACAATTAAATTTGCTGAAATTGTCGCAGCTATCAAGCCAAAAGTATTCATTATGGAAAATGTAGGGCGGATAAGTGTTACTAATACTCTAAAAAAATCAAAAATCATTTTTCAAGAAAATGGCTATGGATTATCTGAAGTCATACTCAATGCCAGTCTTTGTGGTGTACCACAAGCGAGAAAACGTTTTTTTCTCATTGGTATTTTGAATGAACAAGATCAGGTGTTAGAACCCTGTTTACATCAAAACCTATCGACAACACCTTTAAGTGTTTTTGAATATTTAGGTCATGATTTAAATATTGAGCATTATTATCGTCATCCTAGAAATTATTCACGCCGTGCCATTTTCAGTATCTATGAGCCAAGTCCAACAATTCGCGGGGTGAATCGACCGATTCCTAAAACTTATCAATTTCATGCAAATGATACAATTACAGATTTAACTAAAGTTAGAGTTTTAACCGCAATCGAACGGAGTTATTTGCAAACATTTCCTAAAAGTTTCATTTTCCCCATGAATAATAAAACTGATTTAGAACAAATGATTGGAAATGCTGTGCCTGTAAAATTAGCCGAGTATGTTGCCAAGGCGGTGACATCTTACTTACAAGAAAAAGAAATAATTCGTAGGATTATTCCGAATAATGATGTAATGAGTAAACAGTTATCTTTTTTCTAATCCCAGAACTTTTTCTAAACTACCCTAGGAGTTGCGCAGTTTAAATATTAATTACTTTATTTGCAATTAGTTAATATTATACGCTGCATAATCATGTTTCCAGTAAAATAAAATAGTTCCCAAGTTAACTGAGTAACGCCTATTAAGATTGGATTACGAATAATCTGAAAAAAATTAGGTGTATGATGTTAGGGCGTGTCATCAATTAAGTGAAGGGTTCTGTTTCAGCGGAGTGTAGCGCGGATTTAAATCTGAAACTGCGCCCCCAACCCCCTAAGGGGAGCTAAACAAATTTTGTTTTTAAGTCCCCTTTAGGGAATTTAGGGGCTGGTTTTAATGTTTAGCCCCCTTTAGGAGATTGGGGGCGCAGTTAATTCACACCCACTAATCTCTTTCACCAGCCCCACCGTTTCCACACTTACCGTCACTATTCTCATGATTAATTTCACAATATAGC
>JBDKHS010000227.1:0-5270 GCA_039797505.1 Pseudomonadota bacterium
GCTCAACGCGATCAACGCGACAGTTCCCGCAGTGCCGCGCCCTTAAAAGCCGCGCCAGATGCCTTAGTGATTGATACCACAGGCATCTCGATTGAGCAGGTTGTCGCGCAGATATTGACAGCGATTTCAGCGCAGATTTAGAAATTGTAATAATTTGATTAATTTGGGGTATCCCGCTGTGGCAGTTTCACAGTTTTGGGAGAGATGTTCAACTAACCCGTGCCCATGTACGGTTTTAACTTAAGTAAGACTCACAAATAATATTCAAATCAGGATGTTATGGTTAAGAGTCAGGGGTTCGTAATGAGCGAAAGCTTTGCTGAATTGTTTGCACAGAGTGAAAGTCAAAAACAAATGCAACCAGGGAGCATTATCCTTGGTCGAGTCGTTGCCATTCGTGACGACGTTGTCATTGTCAACGCAGGTTTAAAATCCGAAGGCGTGATTCCTATTAAGGAATTCTACAGTGAAGCCGGCGAATTAGAAATTGCAGTGGGCGATGATGTTGAAGTTGCCTTAGATGCTGTCGAAGATGGTACGGGTGAAACGCGTTTATCTCGTGAAAAAGCGAAACGTGCGGCTGCATGGACCATTCTGGAACGTGCCTTTGAAAACACTGAAACCATTATCGGGATTATCACCGACAAGGTTAAGGGTGGTTTCACCGTCAACTTGAATGATATTCGTGCGTTCTTACCCGGCTCCTTAGTTGATGTGCGTCCTGTACGTGATACCAGCTACTTAGAAGGCAAGCCTTTAGAATTCAAGGTGATCAAGTTAGATCGCCGTCGTAACAACGTGGTGGTTTCTCGCCGCGCTGTAGTCGAGAAAGAAAACAGTCAAGAACGTGAAAGCTTACTTGGCAACCTCCAAGAAGGCATGGTTGTACGCGGCGTGGTTAAAAACCTCACCGATTACGGCGCATTCGTGGACTTGGGTGGTGTCGATGGTCTGTTACATATCACCGATATGGCTTGGAAACGCGTCAAGCATCCTAGCGAAGTCGTGAATGTTGGCGACGAAATCGAAGTTAAGGTTCTGAAGTTTGACCGTGAACGTACCCGTGTTTCTTTAGGTCTGAAGCAATTGGGCGAAGATCCTTGGGTCGATATTGCACGTCGTTACCCCGTCAATACCCGTTTAGAAGGTCGTGTGACCAATTTAGCGGATTATGGCTGCTTCGTTGAAATCGAAGAAGGTGTAGAAGGCTTGGTTCACGTTTCTGAAATGGATTGGACGAACAAAAACGTACATCCTTCTAAGATCGTGCAAGTGGGCGATGAAGTTGAAGTCATGGTTTTGGACATCGACGAAGAACGCCGCCGTATTTCCTTAGGCATCAAGCAATGCAAAGTTAATCCCTGGGATGATTTTGCAACCACCCATAACAAGAACGATAAAGTTGTGGGCACGATCAAGTCCATCACTGACTTCGGTATCTTCGTGGGCTTAGATGGCGGGATTGATGGCTTAGTGCATTTATCTGATATTTCTTGGAATGTGACGGGCGAAGAAGCGGTTCACAACTACAAGAAAGGCGATGAAATCGAAGCCGTGGTGTTAGCGGTTGATCCTGAACGTGAACGTATTTCCTTAGGCATCAAGCAATTAGAAAAAGACCCGTTCTCCCACTTCGTGGCTGAGAATGTCAAGGGTTGTACCGTGAAAGGTATCGTGCGTGAAGTCGATGCGAAAGGCGCAGTCATTGATTTAGGTGATGGCGTTGAAGGTTACTTGCGTGCTGGCGAATTAACCCGTGAACGTGTAGAAGATGCTCGCTCCGTGTTAAAAGAAGGCGAAGAATTAGAAGCGAAGTTCATTGGTGTGGATCGCAAAAAACGCGTGATCTCACTCTCTCTCAAAGCCAAAGAAAGCGAAGAAGAAGAGAACACCATTCAAGAATACAATCGTTCACAGCCTTCAATGGGCACGACGCTTGGCGACTTGATCAAAGAACAGTTAGAAAACAAAGAATAACTGTTGGTTGATTCCGATAACGCCTTGTATCAGAACAGGGCGTTATTTGGAATAGTTAGCGTTTGACTTAATCACGGATAGCGACAATGACAAAATCTGAACTGATCGAAGCGATTGCACTCAAACAAACTCAATTGACGCAGAAAGATATTGATTCGGCAGTCAAAACGCTGTTAGAACATATGGCGCATTCTCTGTCAAATGGAGAACGCATTGAGATTCGTGGGTTTGGGAGTTTTTCGCTGCACCACCGTCCACCTCGTGTGGGACGCAACCCCAAAACTGGGGATGCAGTGAAGTTACCTGAAAAATATGTCCCCCATTTTAAACCCGGCAAAGAATTACGCGACCGCGTCAATGGGACGGGTAACGGTTCTAAGTAATCAGCCCGTTGGGCAGTTGTATTTCACGGTTATCGCCTATTCTAATTAGCGTGCACCCTGTTTACATGAGGGCGGGGAGACAACTTGTTTCCCCACCATTCTCCTCATCGCATCACAACTCTTCTGCAAAACGCATTATTCTGCATTCCACACAGCTTCCTTTTTCACCTATCTCCCCCGAGAATCTGCTATAGTTGCCTCCTATAGATACAGGTTTATTGAGGTGGCGAGATGCTACGTGTCATCGCTTGGACGTTCTGCTTAGGCATTTTTTGTGCAACCGTGGCTTTGAGTATTCCTAATGTGCAAAATGTCACATTGCAGTATTATCTAGGGAGTGTCCAACTACCCTTGGCAGTTTTATTAGTATGTAGCTTGGGAATAGGCATGATTTTAGGGATTGGTTTCAATCTGCTTTGGGTGTGGAATTTATACCGAAAATATACAAGCTTAAGCAAACGTCATCAGCAGTTGCAGCGCGAATTTGACCGTGCACTGGGACGTTCTGCTCAGGATACCTTGCCACAATGAGTGAATTATTATGGCTGTTACTCCCTGTCGCTGCGGCCTCAGGGTGGTTTGCTGCACAGCGTAGTTTCCAAAAAGCAGCACATTCTGCTTCTAAACTTTCATCCGATTATCTCAAAGGCTTAAATTATTTGCTCAACGAGCAGCCTGATAAAGCCATTGATGTCTTAATCGAATTAATTTCTGTAGACACCGAAACTGTGGAAACCCATTTAGCACTGGGCGCATTATTTCGACGGCGCGGCGAGGTGCAACGCGCCATTCGGATTCATCAAAGTTTACTCGAACATCCCTCAGTGACGACTGCACAACGCAGTTTAGCCCTGCTTGAACTGGGGCAAGATTATCGGCGGGCGGGTTTGTTAGACCGCGCTGAAAATGTATTTACTGAATTATTAAGCGTTGAACAATATCGTGAATATGCCTATCAGCAATTACTTGATGTCTATCAACAAGAACATGATTGGGATAAAGCTATCACCACCGCCCAAGATTTAGCCAAAGTCTCGGGGCAGTCGTTGAATCCTGTCATTGCGCATTATTATTGCCAGCTTGCCGAAACTTTTCGGGAACAAGGGCAACGCGAAGCCGCCTTACACAGCTTACAACAGGCGTTAAATATTGATGCCCTCTGTGTACGTGCCAGTTTGTTAGAAGGGCAATTGGCATTAAGTACGGGGGACAGCACGCTGGCAATTCAGGCATTTAAACGGGTTGAGCAGCAAGACACCGATTATTTATCAGAAATTATTGAACCCTTGCAAAATTGTTATCGGCATTTGGGACAAGAAACTGAATTTATTGCCTATTTACACCATATTTTAGAAAATTACGGTGGCATTGTGCCCTTGGTGGTTTTGACCAAACAGATCAAGCAACAACAAGGTGAACAGGCTGCTGCTGCCTTTTTATTACGACATCTTCTAAAACGCTCCTCGCTCAAAGGCTTAGATTATTTATTAGAACTGGCCCTTGCCGAGGCGCAAAGTTTAACGCCGCAACATTTACCACTCCTCAAAACCATGACTAGCCGTTTATTAAAAGACAAAGCGGTTTATCAATGCCGTGAATGCGGCTTTATGGGTAAAAGCCTGCATTGGCAATGCCCCAGTTGTAAACAGTGGAACACGCTCAAACCTATTCAAGGAATTGATGGTGAATAATACAATTTCTCCTATTATCATCGCTTTAGACTTTTCAAAACCCCAACAAGCCTTAGAATTTGCCCAACAATTGGGCACGCATCGTTGCCGCGTCAAAGTGGGTAAAGAATTATTTACCCGCAGTGGCGCGAATTTGGTAGAAACTTTAGTGGAACAAGGTTTTGAAGTGTTTTTGGATTTGAAATTTCATGACATTCCCAACACCGTTGCTCATGCTTGCGCGGCGGCGGCAGAACTTGGGGTGTGGATGATTGATGTGCATGCCTTTGGTGGGCGCGATATGTTGCTGGCGGCGCGGGAGGCGATTGAAAAATTTTCACCGCGTCCGCTGTTAATTGCAGTCAGTATTTTAACCAGTTTGAACGAAAGCGATTTGTTTGCCTTAGGTTTGCATGGTACTTTGCAAGATAATGTATTGCGTTTAGCGCGTTTAACCCATGCCAGTGGTTTGGATGGTTTGGTGTGTTCGCCTCACGAAATTGCGCCAATTCGTGCCGCGCTGGGGCAAGAATTACAATTGGTTACGCCTGGTATTCGTCCTAATTTGAACGTACAAGATGACCAAAAACGCACCATGACTCCCAGTCAAGCGATGGCTTTGGGGGCAAATTATTTGGTGATTGGGCGACCGATTACCCAAGCGGCAGACCCATTACAGGCTTTAATTGACATTGAAGCCTCGCTGATTTCTGCCTAAAGTTAAAGCTAACTGCGTCCCCAACCCCCTAAAGCACGGCCATTAAGTTAAGCATAATTCAAGGGAGAATAAGGCTTAAATCGAGTATGAGACCTGCTAGGTTTTAAAAACCTAGCAGGTCTTGAGTTAAGCGTGATGAGGACTGGCAGTGCTACGAGCACTGCCAGTCCTTAAACTCCCAGATTTCACTACCTATCGGCTTAACTTAATGGTAGTGAACCCCCTATAAAGGGGGTTAAACCTTAAAACAAGCCCCTAAATCCCCTAAAGGGGACTTTAAAGATTAAAAACAATTGCTTAGTTTTTAGCCCCCTTTAGGGGGGTGGAGGCTTCAGTTAAGATTTTTAAATCCCCCTGCCCCCTTTTTCAAAGAGGGTGAAAGGCTTTTTTCTGAACCACACAATCACAATTACCCAAATTCACGCAATTAATTATTTTGTGTTTAATTGAGCTAATTATGTTTGTGCGTGAATTAAGGCTCAGCTTTCTCTTCTGGCGGACTCATCGCCGCAATTTCAGCCA
>JBDKHS010000228.1:0-3683 GCA_039797505.1 Pseudomonadota bacterium
AACCTCTCGCTTTATATATTGGCTTGCGCTACACCCGCGCAAAACGCCGTAACCATTTTATTTCTTTCATTTCACTGACTTCAATGTTAGGCATCGCGCTGGGAGTCACCGCGCTGATTACGGTATTGTCTGTAATGAATGGCTTTGAAAAAGAGCTGCGTGAACGTATGTTAGGCATGGCAGCCCATGTGGTGATTAATCCCATGCAAGGCAGTTTAGCGAATTGGAAACCCCTGCTCGATGAATTAAAACCGCTGCCACGGGTGACAGGCGTTGCGCCTTATGTGCAAGGTCAAGCCATGGTCACTTATGATAAAGCGGTGCGCGGCGCGATGTTGCAAGGCATCGACCCCGTACTAGAACCCCAAGTTTCCAAAGTGCAAGATAAAATGCTGGTCGGCAATCTCAGCGATTTGAAGGCGGGCGAATTTGGTATTGTGATTGGGGAAGAATTGGCGCGGGCCTTGGGTGTGAATTTGGGCGACAAAGTCACTATTGTTGTGCCACAAGCTTCAGTCACCCCCGTTGGCGTGTTGCCCCGCATGAAACGTATGGATGTGAAAGGCATTTTCCGCATTGGAATGCACGAATTCGACAGCGCGTTTATTTTGATGAATATTGAGGATGCGGCAAAACTGCTGCGGATTCCTGAAGGTCAAGTAGACGGGCTAAATATGAAGCTCGATGATATGTTTTATGCACAAGATTTTGTAGCACAAATCAAAAAAGTTGCCACTGCGCGTAATGACAGCGAATTGCCTAAAACTTTCACCCCCGAAGTGGCGCATAAATTAAAGCAAGCTTTACCGCCCGACGGTTTTTTTGCTTATGATTGGTCGTATCGTCATGCGAATTTCTTCAAAGCCATCAAAATGGAAAAAGCGGTAATGTTTATTATTCTCGCGCTGATTGTGGCGGTGGCGGCATTTAATATCGTTTCGACTTTGGTGATGGTGGTCACAGATAAGCAAGCCGATATTGCGATTTTACGCACTTTGGGCGCGACCCCGATGACGGTCATGGCGATTTTTATGGTGCAAGGTACAATTATCGGCGTGCTCGGCACGATTCTAGGTGACATTGGCGGCATCAGTTTGGCGTTGAATGTGCAAAACATTGTGCCTGCAATTGAGTCCTTTTTTCATGTGAAATTCCTCTCCGCTGAAGTCTATTACATCAGTGAATTGCCTTCGGATTTGCAGTGGATGGACGTGTACAAAATTACAGGAATGTCCTTGTTAATCAGCTTATTTGCCACCATATACCCGGCATTGCAAGCAGCGCGTACCCAACCTGCGGAGGCGTTGCGTTATGAGTAATGAAATGAATTATGTGGTGCATTGTGAAAACGTCTGTAAGCGTTTTGATGAGGGCGAATTAGCGGTTGATGTGCTCAAAGGCATTAGTTTAAGCATTGCTCGTGGCGAACAAATTGCGATTGTGGGCACTTCAGGTTCTGGAAAAAGCACTTTATTGCATTTATTGGGCGGCTTGGAAAATCCCACCGAGGGCGATGTCTGGGTGGCTGGCAAACACATGAACCGTTTAAACGCGGCGCAACGCGGCTTAGTGCGTAATCAAAGTTTAGGATTTGTGTATCAATTTCACCATTTGCTACCCGAATTCACCGCGCTGGAAAATGTGTGTATGCCTTTGTTAATTCGCGGTGACTCTGTTGCCAAAGCGCAAGCGCAAGCCACCACTTTGTTAAATGAAGTCGGTTTAGGTAAACGCCTGAAACATAAACCCGGTGAAATGTCGGGCGGTGAACGGCAACGGGCAGCAATTGCGCGGGCTTTGGTGACAGAACCCGCCTGTGTGCTCGCCGATGAGCCGACGGGAAATTTAGACCAGCGCACCGCAGAACAAGTTTATGAACGCATGTTGGCATTAAACCAATCCATTGGCACAAGTTTGGTGCTGGTCACTCACGATTTGCAGCTTGCCCAGAAAATGCAGCGTACTTTGCGTTTGGTGGATGGGGTTTTGAGTCAGGATGCGTAGTTATTTATGATTTAATCAGTATCATCTACACCTGAGGTGTAGTGATGTGCGGGGGTATAAATTTTTTTATCCCTCGTAAGTGCCCTAATTACACTAAATAGTGTTAGGAGTTAGAAATGGTACAAGCTTCGTCCATGACTATACAAAAGGACTGCCCTACTGAACAGCTTTCTTCAGTTAAAAAACCTTTGGCGATTTCAGAAGAGTTTTGTGAGAGTTTTCATAAGGCAGCAACGAAATCAGTCCTTGAAATAAAAACGCAAGGACGCAAACCCGTCTTCATTAAAATAGCTTGACGGAGTTTTGTTTAGGGAATGAATTTTTTTGAAAGAAGTAAGCGTTTACATTGAGGAACAGGTTAAACAGCAGTTGAATGCTGAAGAACTGCAAACACTGGCGGCAGAATTCAAGCAATACAAAACTTCTGCACCCCAGCATTTTCTAGGTTTGAAGTTGGGTAATCCTTATTTTGGTAAAGATGAAGGACTCACGCAGCCGTCCTCTATTCGGAACATACTCTACAAGGTTCATATAAAACCTCGCTTTCCTAAAAAAGACAGTCGGCACTGGCAACAACAAATTGCCTCGGGAAAAATCCCAAGTTCTGACCACATTTTGATTTATAGCAGGGGAGCACAGAATGAAAATGCTTATCTTCTCTTGGATATATTCCGCCCTGATGGACACAAGAAATTACTGAACTTTTCCAGATTGGAAGATTTAAAATTGCTCGCAGATGAATTTAGAATGCAGTTTTAAATCAGGATGTGTAACAACCTGTTAGGTTTTCAAAACATCGCAGGTCTATTCTGACATTTAAATCGAATTGAAAACCTAAGGTGGATTAAGACATTGTCGTTATCCACCTTTTTCTATTTAGTTTCTAGGTTGACTTGTATGGTCAACTATAATCACACAATGACTGTACAAGAGGATTAAAGCATGAATAAGCCCGTCACTCCGATGTCTGACGTACAAAGCAGTCACGACACCCGACGTATTCCG
The DNA here is from genome assembly GCA_039797505.1 of Pseudomonadota bacterium. Lineage (GTDB taxonomy): Bacteria > Pseudomonadota > Gammaproteobacteria > Beggiatoales > Beggiatoaceae > JAQTYU01. The sequence continues at coordinate 3,010 of JBDKHS010000228.1, forward strand.
ATTAATAAAGTCGGCATTAAAGATATAAAACACCCCGTGCGGGTGAAAGATCGTTCTGGGCGCGAACAGCACACTATCGCCACGTTCAATATGTATGTGAATTTACCACATAATTTCAAAGGCACGCACATGTCGCGCTTTGTGAAAATATTGAATGAACATGAATACGAAATCAGCATTGATTCATTTCAATCGATGTTACGCGACATGCAGCAACGCCTAGAATCGGAAGCGGGGCATATCGAAATGAGTTTCACCTATTTTGTGAAAAAAACCGCGCCCATTTCCAAAGTTGAAAGCCTGCTCGATTACAACGTGACTTTAATCGGGGAAGTGAATAATTCTGTCGCCACGACTTTGATTAAAGTGCTGATTCCTGTAACTAGCCTGTGTCCGTGTTCCAAAGATATTTCCAAATATGGCGCACACAGCCAGCGTTCACACGTCACCGTGAGTGCAAAAACTGATGGCTTTGTGTGGATTGAAGATTTAATCGACATCGTTGAAAAAGAATCTTCCAGCGAACTTTACGGTTTGTTAAAACGTCCTGATGAAAAATTCGTCACTGAACGTGCCTATGAAAATCCAAAATTTGTCGAAGATTTGGTGCGTGATGTCGCGGCGCGTTTAAATGCAGATGCCAGAATTTTGGCGTATAGCGTGGAAGCGGAAAA
>JBDKHS010000229.1:0-3781 GCA_039797505.1 Pseudomonadota bacterium
TGGTTTAATTCATCGCTAACGCTTTCCAACAGGTCAATTTGAGGGGCGGTGAACTGATAATAGGCGCGTTCGTCCCAATACATCGGGTCAGTGCCGTCGCCATAATCAATGGTGTGAAAATTAAATCCAATCGCTTCACAACGGGCGATCCAATTTTCGCGGGGAGCTATCGGAATTCTACGCATTCAATTAGCCCGCCGATGAGTGTCCAGTGCTGCCCGCAATGCCGCGTGAAGAGCTGCCTGCACTGTGTCCTAAACTGGAATAAACGGAGCTGTTAAAAGATTTTTTCGGGGTATAGGTTTTTGCAGATTGCTCAGGCACAAACCACGCTTTCGGGGCGGGCGCGTTATTGCTGCCACTGTAATTATTATCGTTGGTGCGAGTGCCGCCCTTAAAATCTTCAACATTAATGCGGTAATTGCTGCGTGCACCGCCGCTGCTGCTGGAAGAAGAGCCTGCTGCTGCCGCACTGCCTTCACGATCATCGCAGACCCCGTTTTGATTGCGGTCAAGACAGCGTTGTTCACCCGATTGTTGCAATTGTGAGGCTAAATAACCCGCCGCCGCACCTGCTAACAAGGGCATCCAATAACTTTGTCCTTGAGATTGAACGACTTGGCATTTTCCAGAGCCAGCCAAAGATTCGCAGTCATTTTGCTTTTCAAATAAGGGTTGTGCCTTGCCGAGTAAATTATTGCATTGTTCTTGGGTGTAATACTCTAAGCAGTCGTTGACACTGTTGAAACGCAAATCTTTAGGTGGCTGCTCGTCTGAAGAACAGCTCATTAAACTCAGGGCAACGGGAGCAATCAAGGTTAAAGTAATCGTTTTAGATTTCTTCATAATACCCTCTGATTTAGGGATATAAATAAGCATTTTAGAGTGACGCGCCCAAAATGCGCGATTTCAAAACAGCATAATGCAATTTTAGTGGAGATGCTGCTTTTTTTAGTGATTTCACCGAAAATTCTTGGTATATAGAAACGGTTTGAAATCTATTGTAAAATATCCAAACGAAGATAAACAAAACAGAATCAAAGCAAAATGAATCCTTATTCAAGTAGTCTGAATGATGCAGAATGGGCAGTGATTGAACCTCTATTGGATGAATTATTACCCAAGAAAAAACAAACCTGTCCTCATAAATGGCATAATCGCCTCCTGTTTGATGCCATGCTTTACCAGCTCAAAAATGGCTGTCATTGGGCTGACCTACCCAAAGAGTTCCCGCCCTATTCAACAGTCTATTGGCATTACAAGCAATGGAGGGCTTTGGGGGTCATCGATAAACTGATGGTACGCTTACATGAAAGCCAACGCAGACAATTAAAAAAAACCAATACACAAGCCTGATTATGGTGGATTCCCAAGCGGTGAAGAATACCTGTCTCGCCAGTTGTCAAAGTCAGGGATTTTGCTTTTACAAAGCCACCAACGGGATTAAAAGACATTTAGCGGCGGATAGTTCAGGCTTTCCCTTGGAAAGAGTTAGAAAAGTATTATCCTGAAATCAGGGATAAAATCCAGTTTGAGTTATCACCCAAGCCCTCTAGGCAGGAGAAATTAGCGCAAGGAAAACAGGCTTTGTGCCAGTCAAAACACGATGAGTAGTAGAGCGGTGTAAGTCGCTGGTTAAGAACTTTGAACGGACTAATGCTAATGCCAAACTCAAACTGTGTTTTATCAAACTTCTAATTAAACGCATCGCTTCTTTTTAAAAACTTCAAATCGGTTCCATACACCCTACGCTGGCTGTAAGTATTCCTTACAAAATCAAGGCGCGGGTGTGCTAATAGCGGATAAAACTGTGTTAATCCTCGCACTATGAAAGCCCAGTTGATGGTTGCAACCACTGACTGGGCTTTTTCATTTTCCTAATGGGAATCAGTGCAATCTTAAATTTCACTAGATTATTCCCACATAATATTTTACATTGACCATTCCCATTTTGGGAAGTATGCTAAAGCCTATATAGACAAAGCTATCTCTCAAATAGGAAAAAGTTGCAATGCAGCTCTTGGGGCAAAAGTTACTGACCGATTTTCAAATGAAACACCCGAATGCACGCAAACCACTCGATGCTTGGCGAAGCGAAGTGACACACTCAAATTGGAGCGCATCACAAGACATAAAGGAACGTTATGTAAGCGCAAGTTTTTTGGAAAACAACAAAGTAATTTTTAATATTAAAGGTAATGACTACCGTCTCGTAGTTAAAGTTCAATATAAAAGAAATATGGTACAAATTGAGTGGATTGGCACTCATGAAGAATATAACAAGAAAAAGTTCTAAGTGTCTGAAAGATACTTCAGCAAGGGGATAAACATGAAAGCTCGAATTATCAAAACAGAGAGCGATTACAATGAAGCAATGGCTCGTCTGTCTGAGTTAATGGATGCAGAGGAGAATTCAGCAGATGAAGCAGAATTGGAATTGCTTGCACTCATTATTGAAGATTATGAACGTAAAAACGTGCCAGCTCCTGAAGTGTCGCCTATTAATGCAATTTTATTTCGCATGGATCAAATGGGTTTACGTCGAAAAGATTTAGTACCCTATATTGGAAGTCTCTCGAAAGTATCTGAAGTATTGTCTGGAAAACGTTCTTTAAGTTTGAATATGATTCGTCAATTGCACCGAGGTTTAGGCATTTCAGCCGAGGTGTTGATTGCAGATTCAAATATTCCAGAGAATGAACTGAAAATGCCTACCTGTGAAGATTACACACAGTATCCTATTGTGGAGCTGGATAAGCGAGGGTGTTTCGATAAGTTTAAAGAAGAACGTGCTTGGTCTATTAGCGGTGCTCAATTACTGGACTATGCAGAAGAATTAATACGTGATTTCTTTGGGACGCTTAGTTTTCAAGGAAAACTGCCTGCTTTTCTACGAGCACCCCAACATCAAAGTGGCGACAAAAACATGAATAATTTCGCACTCACAGCATGGTTGGGCTGCGTACTTAAAAAGGCGCGAGCCGCTCATTTGTCGGGAACTTATCAGCCAGAACTGATTACAGATGAGTTCTTATCTGAATTAGTCAGACTGTCTCGTTTTGAGCAAGGTCCTTTACTAGCACAAGAGTTTTTAGCCCAACATGGTATTGCCCTTGTGATAGAACCGCACTTTCCGAAAACCTATCTTGATGGAGCGGCGTTAATGGATGGCAATACACCTGTCATTGGATTAACTTTGCGCTACGATCGCTTAGATAATTTTTGGTTTGTCCTATTTCATGAGCTGATTCATATACAGAAACATTTAAATCAAGAAGTTTCCTGTATTACGGATGATTTAGACGATAAAGTTCACGCCAATGAATGCATTGAGACAGAAGCCAATGAAGCTGCAAGAGATGCTCTTATTCCGTCTGATAAGTGGGCTAAGAGTGCTGTTAGATTTGACCATACCCCTGAGAACGTCAAACAACTCGCCAGTGAGTTAAGAATTCACGAGGCGATTGTTGCAGGGCGGGTTCAACATGATAGTAAAATTTATAGTGGATTTTTATCGAAAATGCTTGGACGAAAGCAGGTTTATAAATTGTTCGAGCATCAAATCAGTGTTAAAGGGCAGCTTATAAATTCTGCCCCAATATCCAGTGTAGACGCTTCAATGACAACACAAACACCCGCCCCTCAACGTCCACTAGGACAATATGCAGGTAAAATGCGGATGAGCGATGATTTTTGCGAACCTTTGGATGATAACTTTTGGTTAGGAGAGTCGCATTGAGGGTTTTATTAGACACGCATATTTTTTTATGGGCATTATTTG
>JBDKHS010000230.1:0-3297 GCA_039797505.1 Pseudomonadota bacterium
CACCATGAGCCAACAAGTCACCAAAATGCGGGGCGACATGGGCGGCATGGGTGAGAATATGGCAATGATGAAGTTCAGCATGGGACAAATGAGTACCGATATGGCACGCATGAGTTCACAAATGGGCTTGTTAAATGCACATGTCGGCGGCATGGGTTATAACGTCAATCGTATGGCAGCCCCAATGGGATTTATGCCGTTTACCCCATAAACACCCCAAAATACGGACTTTTTTGACGCACTGCAATAGCATGTAAGGTATGATGCTTTACATGCTCATTTTAGCTCTTATTTTATGAAAGCCATGTCGTTATGAAAGCCATCATCTTTGCTGATCGTCTGGGAACTGAACTGCTTCCCCTGACTGAAAAACTGCCCGTCGCCTTGTTGCCTATTGCGACCAAACCCCCATTAGAATACGCCATAGAATCACTGTTAGTCCCAGGAATTACTGAAGCGATCCTGATTGTTTCTGCGGGTGCTGATTTAATTGAAAGCCATTTCCGCGAGGGGAAAACAGGATATATTCACTTAAGTTATATGCTCAGTCGCGGGGAAGAATCCCCTCGTGAATTATTAAAACGCATGGGCGAAAGTTTGAGTAGTGGGCATTATTTATTATTACGCGGGGACGTACTTTCCAATCTGGAAGTGCTGAATTTCTTGCGACAAACCGATCAATTAATTAAACACTGTCCCGAAGATATGCCGATTATTGCAGGCACATTGGATGCGCTGAATGCAGGCGTGGTCTTTTGGCATAAACAAAATAGCTTTATTCCTGACATTGATTTTCTTAGTTACCAAAATATTTCTGCCCCTCAAACCTTAACCTGTCCTACCGTTGACATCAGTGGCAAAATCGCCATGTTAGATTCGATTAGCAACTTTCACGCCACCAATATGCAAGTGCTGGCGGGTGAATTCAATAATTTAGATTTAGCAGGTTATCGTGCCAATGCCGATTTATGGATAGGGCGCAGCAGCAAGCTTACCACACACAATAATCACGGCATTGTCGGCGCGTGTTGTCGCGTACACCCTGAAGCACAGCTACTAAAACAAGTCGTATTGAATCGGCACAGTATTGTAGATTGCGGTACGGTGCTGGAAAATAGCGTGGTGATGCCTGACACTTATATTGGTAAATATTTAGATGTGCGTAATGCTATCGTCAGCGGCAATTATCTGATTAGAGTAGACAATAATAGTATTATTCCCGTAGTCAATAGTTTCTTACTCACCGACCTCACACAAAAGACCTTTGGACATTTGTTTGAAGAAGCGACACATAGAGGTTTAGCTTTGTGCGCCTTGTTGCTGACTTCTCCTGTGCAAGCTTTGCTGGCGGGCGTGATGTATTGGAAAGGGCACGCCCCGCGTAGCTTATTGCAGAAAACTACATGGTATAGCAATCACGCAGAATTTAATGAGCAAGGCATACGTCAAGCTCAGCGCTGTGATTTATTTGAATGGCGCATAGGCGTATGTTGGGTGCGACATTTGCCTAAATTATGGGCCGTGGTGCGGGGCGATTTGCGTTTAATTGGGGTGATGCCAAAAATGCCCGATGCGCCCGTGGAAAGCGCGGAAATGTGGGAACAGCTTCGTGACACCGCGCCCGCAGGTTTACTCAGTCCCTGCCAATTGGTCAAAGGTGCAGCTTCAATTCCCATTGAAGAACAATTACTCATTGAAGCACACTACGCTCGCACCCGCAGCCTGAGACAAGATATTTATTGGATGGGAAAAGCCTTGTGTCGTTTATTTGCGAAAACCGCATGGTCTAAACAGATTTAAGGTTCAAATTCGCTCGTGTTAGCCCGCGAGCGAATTTAACCCGCCGCCTGTAATTTCGCTTCAATCGCGTCCAACAATTGTCCTGCAATATCAATCTTATACTGTTTATCCAATTCTCGAATGCAAGTAGGACTAGTGACGTTAATTTCCGTCAAATATTCCCCAATCACGTCCAATCCCACAAACATCAAACCTTTTTCCCGTAATTTCGCGCCCACTTGCTGGCAAATCCAATAATCACGCTCGCTTAAACTTACGCCCATACCGCGCCCACCTGCTGCTAAATTGCCACGTAATTCGCCTTCTGCGGGATAACGCGCCAAAGCATAGGGCACAGGTTCGCCATCAATCACTAAAATACGTTTGTCGCCGTGAATAATTTCGGGAATATAGCGTTGCACCATCACAAAGCGTTTGCCATTGTGAGTAATGGTTTCGATGATGACGTTGGTATTTTCATCACCGTACTTAATCCGAAACACCGATGCGCCGCCCATGCCGTCCAAGGGTTTAATTACGATGTCGCGCTGTTCGTTTAAAAATGCCTTAATTTTGGCTTTGTTGCAGCTCACTAAACTGGGCGGGCAGCATTGCGGAAACCATGCAGTGAATAATTTTTCATTGGCATCACGCAAACTTTGTGGCTTGTTAATCACCAGTGCACCAGCGGCTTCAGCCAGTTCTAACAAATGGGTGGCAGCTAAATATTCGGCATCAAAGGGCGGGTCTTTACGCATCAAAATCACGTCTAAACTGTGCAAGGGCGCGGCGTGGGGGGGAGATAAAAATGAAAACCATTCATCAGGGTCGTCTTGAACGCGCAATTTACGCATGTTGGCATAGGCTTCGCCATCGCGTAACCACAAGTCATCCAATTCCATGTAATGAATTGTCCAACCGCGCGCTTGTGCTGCTAACAGCATGGCAAAACTGCTGTCTTTTTGAATTTTGATGCGTTGAATCGCATCCATAACGATGCCTACCTGAATCGTCATAACTTGCTCCAATGGGGTTACTGGTTTGGCATTGTACGCGAACTTTTTATCAGTCTGCTAGTATTTAGTTTAAAATTAGAGAGATAGCCTTAACTATCTATTTGATAAAATGCTATAATGCCGCGTAATCTTTCAAGAATTAATGCAAAGAATCCCCTAAAAGGGACTTTAAAAACTAAATCTTTAATCTTTAGCCCCCTTTAGGGGGTTGGGGGCTTGTTTTAATCTTTCATAAAGTAGGGTGGGCATCGCCCACCGTTACAAACTGAGCTATCTAATTGGTGGGCAGTGCCCACCCTACTTTATGAAGTTAAACTTCCCCCTTTAAACTTTAAAAAAGGGGGAGTATTCAAATATAGCCCCAATGGACACATTAAAATCAGCAGTTGCTATAAACAGCGTTTACTTTAATAATACGCACGCCCTTTTAACCTAAGCTAAAAACCTTTCAATGAATACGATTGCACAGCGCATTGCTCAAGAACTCTCGGTACAAGAAACA
>JBDKHS010000231.1:0-6568 GCA_039797505.1 Pseudomonadota bacterium
GTTCTCCCGCAAAATCAAGAAGATATGCGTTATTACAACTATATGGATAATGACTATAGATTATGCTATCTCGGGGAACTTTTGGGCTTGGGCAGACCTGTTTTACAAGATAAGTGCTTAATGCCGATGTTGCTGGTGCGGGTTGCCGAGCGGCGCATTGCGCTATTGGTTGACAAAATTGAAGGCAGTCGTGAAATCGTGGTCAAACCTGTGGGGCCGCAAATCAGCAATATTCGCTGGATTGCAGGGGCGACGATTCTTGGGGATGGGCGCGTGGTCTTGATTTTAGACGTGCCCACTCTGGCGCGTGCTGATACCACGATTCGCCGAGAAGTCACGGTGACAAATAGCTTAGGGATGGTAGAAACCACCACCGTTGAAGTGCCGCCCGCTGTCACGATTATGGTGGTTGATGACTCGATTACCGTGCGTAAAGTCACCGCCCGCCTGTTGAAGCGTCAAGGCATGGAAGTGTTGACTGCGAAAGATGGGGTGGATGCGGTTGCACAATTGCAAGAGCATACGCCTGATTTAATGCTGATGGACATTGAAATGCCGCGCATGGATGGTTACGAATTGGCAACTCAAGTGCGCAACACCGCGCATCTTAAAGATGTGCCGATTATTATGATTACCTCGCGCACGGGCACAAAACACCGTGACCGCGCAGAAAAAATCGGGATTAATCGTTATTTGGGCAAGCCGTTTAATGAAACGGAGCTTTTGGAAAATATCAATGCACTGCTTGCAGAAGTTCGCGCTCGCCCTAAAGCAGAGCAGCCTGTGGCTTCAGTTTAATGCAGCATTTCTATGACAATTTGTATTTTGTATAAGGAGAACGCGGCATTGCCGTGTTAGAGAAAAACATGTCCGTTCAAGATGTGGTGCGTAGCCTGCTGATTCCCGTCAAAGGGGGACAGTTTTTATTACCCAGTGCGGTGGTTGCTGAAGTTACGCCGCATCAAAACACACTCGAAAAAATGGAAAACCAGCCAGCATGGTTGGCTGGTATTTTTTTGTGGCGTAACCAGCGCGTGCCTTTGCTAGCATTGGAAGAGATTTTAGGCATTTCGGCAGCAGATACTGCAAGAGAATATTACACGGTAGTGTTATATGGTTTAGATGCCAATCAAATTTTGCCATTTTATGCTTTTCTCGCCACCGATGTGCCGCGCGCTTTGGCAATGAAAGAACGCGATATTAATTTGTTGGGTGATTCCGTACCGCAAGGAATTGCGCATAAAGTTCAAGTTCAGTATGAAGATGCGCAAGAAGCCGCATGGTTGCCCGATGTCACGTATTTTGAAAACTTATTACGCAAATCTCAGCCCTTAGTTGTTGCCTTACACCATCCCGTGGTGTGAGCAAACTGCACTCATCAATAGTTTCATAAAAATTCCTTAAACAGAGATTTCTTTATTTAAGGAATTTTTAAAGATAAAACTGCCTTATCTCAAGTTCTAAAAACTTGAGAAGACCAGCAGCCTTGCTTGCGGTTGACGTGAACTCAGCCCGTGCCACCAAAAGCGGCGATATTGAAGAAACCGCGCTCAATACCAATTTGGAAGCAGTGGATGAAATCGCCCGTCAATTGCGTTTACGCGATTTGGGCGGCTTGGTCGTGATCGATTTTATCGACATGCTTAGCCACAAAAATCAGCGTGAAGTCGAAAGTCGCATGAAAAAATCGTTGAAAATGGACAGAGCGCGGGTGCAAGTCGGACGCATTTCCCGCTTTGGTTTATTGGAAATGTTGCGTCAACGTTTACGCCCCGCTGTAGTTGAACATACGCAAGTGGTTTGCCCGCGTTGTAACGGACAAGGTTCGATTCGTAGCGTGGAATCCTTAAAGAACGTACCGCAAAATTAATCGTGCAAGTGCCTGTGGCTTCGTATTTATTAAATGAAAAATGTTCCGCCATTCGGTAATAAAAAACTTACCCGCAACTGCCTGAAGTTCCACACTCCATACAACGTTCACAGCCATCCACTTTCTGAACCGCATTTGCCCCACACTCAGGGCACTTTTTACCAATATTAGAATGCAGTGCTTGCTTTTGTCCCGGTTCTTCAAGCACATCATTGTTAATAATGCTGTGGATGGCATAACCAATTGCCGCCACCTCGCTGTCATGAAATTTGGGTTTTACAATGCCTGTTGTGGTGGTGAGTGTCCCACAACGGACTTGCCCCTTATCCCAGACCACTTCTTGCATGTTGTTCAATGCCTTTTCTACCGAGCCACCGCTTCTTGCCACCATACTCAGCAAACGCATACTGGCATTTACCCATTGTTGATCGGTTGTCTGTTGACCCGAGGGCACAAAAAATTCAATGGGACGCTTAACCACCACCCGTTTCCCCCCAACAACGCCCTCAACATCAATATAATTAACTGTGATGTAAATGCACTTTTTACCCTCATAAGTGGAATATTCGAGTTTGGTGGTTGTGCCTTGTAATGCACCCAGTGGACGAGATTCAAACTTTTTGGTCAACGGGTTATCTTCATTTAACGCCGTTTCAGGCTCGCTCACAGAAAGTACACTGCCCAAAGTCGCATTAGGGCGATAGGTGGTAATGCCTTTGAGACCATCTTTCCATGCCTCGACATACAGGGTTTTAAACTCGTCATACGGATAATCTGCGGAAACATTCACTGTTTTAGAAATCGCAGAATCAATAAAGGGCGCAACCGCAGCCACCATATCTTTATGTGCCTTGGCCGAGATTTCCAACGCAGTGACATAAGCCTTGGGCAAGTTTTTAACATTATGTCCCGCATCTTTGTATTTTTTATAAGCATAATCTTCCACGCTATAAATGCGAGTCGAGCCATTCGGCATCCGTTTCTTACGGTCATAACTCCAAGAAAATGGCGGTTCAATGCCAGCAGAAGCATTTTCTGCAAAAGCCAAAGACACCGTGCCTGTTGGCGCGATAGACACCAGATGACTGTTACGAATCCCGTACTTTTTAATCTCATCTCGAATGTCGGAAGGCAGACGTTTTATAAACTCCCCCGAATTAAGATATTTCTCCGCATCAAACAAGGGAAATGCGCCACGTTCCTTAGCGATTGATATTGAAGTGCGATACGCATGATTGCGCATAGTTTCTGCAATACGTGCTGCCATAGCGCGTCCTTCCGCTTCATCATAACGCACGCCGAGCAAGGCTAATACATTCCCCAACCCAATAAATCCTAAGCCGATACGCCGTTTATTTTCAGCTTCCAATTGTTGTTCGGGTAAAGGCCAAGCGGTTTTATCGAGCACGTTATCGAGCATTTTCACCGCAATCGCAATCGCCTCACGAAAACTATCAAAATCGAATTCGCCTTCTTTGACATGTTTCACCAAATTAATTTGACCCAAACAACAAGCTCCATAAGCAGGCAAAGGTTGTTCACCACAGGGATTGGTTGCTTCGATATTTTCACAGTAGCGCAAGTTATTTTCACGATTAATCTTGTCTAAAAAGAGCACGCCAGGTTCTGCAAAATCATAAGTTGAGCGCATAATCAGTTCCCAAAGTTCAGCGGCCTTGAGTTTTTTATAAACCCACAGCCCATCTTCACGTTGATATGAACCTTCAAGCCCTTTGTAAGGCTTAGCAACATGCACTAATTCAATAGATTTACCCGCACTCAGCGCGTTCATGAACTCGTCACTAACCCCGACAGAAACATTAAAATTACGCAATGCGCCCTCTTTGCGTTTTTCGGTGATGAATTCTTCAATATCAGGGTGATTGATATTTAAAACCCCCATTTGTGCGCCGCGCCGACTGCCTGCACTTTCGACAGTTTTACAAATACTATCAAACACATGCATGAAACTGACTGGACCACTGGCGCGAGAGTTGGTTTTTTTAACCAAAGCATTGCGTGGACGAATGGTTGAGAAGTTATAACCCACTCCCCCGCCAAGACGCATGGTTTCTGCGGCTTGGGCTGCGGCAAGCATAATTCCTGCAACCCCATTGTTGTATCCCATCATCGTGTCTGAGACAGGTTGTACAAAACAATTAATCAGCGTTGCCGTGATTTCCTTTGAAAGCCCCGCCGAAGCATTAATGCGCCCCGCCATCACCACCCCGAGTTGTTCTTGCGCTTCAAAAAAACGCAGCTCTTCTTCAGGGCTGTTTGCAATCGCTTTTGCCACCCGCCGCCGCACATCGCTGGGGGTGCTTTCATCATTTTCAGCATATTTTTCCAGTAATACATCAATACAAATTTCTTGTGTCATGGGTTCGTCCTCTGATAATCATCTTAAAGACGGACTATAAATCATTCCAATCAAACGATGCTCTGATATAAAACAAGTTTGGGATAAATAATTTATCTAATTGATTTTGTTTGAAATTAAAAATAGCATTGGGGACGAGAAATGAGCAAAATCTGACCGCGTCCCTAATCCCTTAAAGGGGGCTAAACATTAAAAATAAACACATTATTTGTTTTATCTTTAAAGTCCCCTTTAGGGGATTTAGGAGCTGGTTTTAATCTTTAAGGGGGTTCGGGCGCAGTGAAACCTATTTTATGACAGACCCTAGGGGCTTTTGAGCAGCAAAGCAAGCTTACAAACTTTCTTTCACAATTTCTTTTAATAATTTTTCAATGAGTTGTGAAACTTCAGCGTTTTCACTGGCGAGTTGGGGTTTGCGAAAACTGAGATAAACTTGCTGCGGCTCGGTGCTGGGACGATACAGCGCAATGGTCAGCGGGCACAGCGCAATATTGGCAGGATGGGCTTCCACAAAACGTTGGGTCAAAGCCGCACTGCAAAATTCAATCACTTCCGCATCCTGATAAACCGCTTGTTTTGCCCCAGTAGCTTTTGCCGTGCGTTGCAACATTTCTGCAATGCGTAAGCTGTCACGTAAAGTTAAACCCCGATTTGTAATCGCAGTTTCTAAATTTTGCTTCACACTTGCAAAATCGCTCTGTGCTTTGTAAGTATAAACTGCGCCATTTTGTAAGGCAGGTAATTCGGCGGCAACACTCAGCACCCCCAAGAACAGCATCGATAACATTTCTTAATTTCCCGAGAACAAGGACAGCGATTAGCATAGCCTTAAAACAGGCGAGGGGTAAATTTAAAACTGTCTGAATCAGGATTCACAGGATTGAAGGATTTTCAGAATTGCTTAAGATTTTCTTCATATTTAGGAGTTACGCAGTTGAATCGGTAACTGTTTGATTTTACTAGAAACATGATTGTGCAGCGCACAATAATAACTCATTGTAAATAAAAGAATTAGTGTTTCAACCGCGTAACTCCTAATATTATGGGTTAATGCTGCTTAATTTGGATAATCCTGTAAATCCTGATTCAGACAATTTCTTAACCTAGCTCAAACCTCATCTTTAATAGATGAGAAGCTCCCAAAATATGCGATAATTACAACTGAATAATAGTTTGCTGGAATTGCGCAAACTGTTATATAGTTACACGGTTGTTTAGGTTAGCGCGTATCGCTGTCAGTACTCTCCATGCCGCCTACCGTCTCTGCGCGTAATGGATTGAAATTTATTATTAAAATATAAATCCACTCTCGCCATTAACCCTTTATTGGTACGGCATGATAACTTCACCACGACATGCCTAGGCTAACCAACATGGACACATTATCCATGCTGCGTCTTTGCTCATCTCAAAATATATAAGCACATTCCTAGACACCATGCAGCATAGACTTGAACAACATTAACACCCATGCGATTGCAGGGTGAAAACTCGCCGTGATAACACGGTATCTAATGGCTCTCCCTTTAAAACCACCTAAATTCCCCAGCCTCTTAAACCATAACAAGGCTGGATTGTAGAATTCAATTTTACTAAAAAGGGGGAAATGCCTTAATTAAGGATCGAATAACGATGAAGAGAATACTTATTAATGCCACCCAACCCGAAGAATTGCGTGTCGCAATGGTTGATGGGCAGCGGCTTTACAATTTCGACATCGAGACTACTGCCCGTAAACAAACCAATTCCAATATTTACAAGGGAAGAATCACCCGTTTAGAACCCGGTTTAGAAGCCGCTTTTATTGATTATGGCGCAGAACGTCATGGCTTTTTACCGCTGAAAGATATTTCCAGTGATTACTTTCATAATCAAGAGCATGGTCACGACGGACGTGCCAATATTAAAGAATTGTTGCGCGAGGGGCAAGAAGTCATCGTGCAAGTTGACAAAGGTGAACGCGGTACCAAAGGTGCGGCTTTAACCACCTATATCAGTTTGGCGGGGCGTTATTTGGTATTGATGCCGAATAATCCCCGCGCAGGCGGAGTTTCACGCCGTATTGAAGGCGAAGACCGTATCGAAGCCCGCGAAGCGATGAACAGCTTACAAGTACCTGATGGCATGGGTTTAATTTTACGCACCGCAGGCGTTGGCAAATCTGCGGAAGAATTACAATGGGACTTGGAATACTTGCTGCAATTATGGACAGCGATTGAGTCTTCAGGCAAAGAACGCAGCACCCCGTTCTTAATTTACCAAGAAAGCAACATCATCATCCGTGCGATTCGCGATTATTTGCGCGAAGATATTGGCGA
>JBDKHS010000232.1:0-3456 GCA_039797505.1 Pseudomonadota bacterium
GTAGTAAAAGTAGGTTGGGTTGGCGACCAGCCAACCCAACAAAGATATAACATGAAAGTTAGGTTTATCTGTGATTTGGAGTTCATGTTGGGTTGCCGTTTGCAACCCAACCTACGCGACTTCTTTTGCACTACCCACTTAAAAAGGGTTCGCCAAAAGCATAGGAACATCATCTACCCAGTAGAACCCCAACCGCTCAAGAGTGCTGTTGTGCCGACTGAATATCTTTACGCAGCGCACGATCTAATGCCGCCTGCAATTCAGCCGTGCGCACAGGTTTAGTAATATAATCCTGCATTCCCACCGCAAAACACTTTTCCCGGTCTTCGCGCATCGCATTGGCAGTCATCGCAATAATCCACGGACGTTCATGCTTAGCCCAAGTATTGACAATCACCTTAGTTGCTTCCAAACCATCCATTTTGGGCATTTGCATATCCATTAACACCACATCGTAATGTTGCTTGCGCAAAATATCCAAAGCATCTAAACCATCAACAGCAACATCCACTTCATCATAGCCCAGCTTTTTAAGCTGCAACAGCCCCACTTTACGATTCACTTCATTGTCATCTACCAATAAAATGCGCATCGTCTCAGCAGTTTCTGAAGTCTCACCTGTAACAGATACGGTATTGACTGGAGTTTCTGGCTCATTTTGTGAGAGGGTATTTTCAGGCAGTTTAGGCACAATGACTAAAGTGGAATCTAAAATCTGTAAAAAGATTTCAAGCAAACGCTGAGGACGAATCGGCTTGGCAACACATGCCCCAAAGGGCAACCCAAACGGCAATTGTCGATTTTGACGACTACAGCTATACGCCAAAATCATCACAGGCGAACTTAATGATTCAAAAATATCCAAATGCTGGGTGTTGTTAATATCTAACAGTGTTAAATCTGCTTTTCTGGGCGGCAAAGCTTTTTCAGTGAATACCTGCATTCCCCAACATTGCGCTTGTTGAGTTACCAACTGTAAATTGCTGGGAGAGAGATTAATTAATAACAGGATTTTATCTTTCAGACGCGCATGCGGTTCATACAAAATTTGCTGCGGTTTGCTATGGGTGCTCGGCACTTGAATAGTGAAATGGAACGTCGAACCTTGTCTTAATTGACTTTCAGCCCATACCCGTCCGTGCATCAATTCACTTAAATGTTTACTGATGGTTAGCCCCAACCCCGTGCCACCATATTTACGCGTCGTTGATTCATCAGCTTGGGTAAAGGATTGAAATAATAAATCAATTTTATCTGCTGCAATCCCAATACCCGTGTCGTGCACACTGAACTGCAATTCTTGTAAATTGTCGCCCAACGGATTGGCACGTACCGAAATTGAGATTTCACCGTGCTCGGTAAACTTCACCGCATTGCTGAGTAAATTCACTAAAATCTGTTGCAAGCGCGTGCTGTCACCCACGATACACTGCGGCACATTGGATTCAAATTGATAAATTAAATTAAGCTGTTTTTCAGCCGCCCGACTGCTGATTAAACCCAAGGCATTTTCCACACAGCCCCGCAAATCAAACTCGCGTTGTTCCAGTGTGAGCTTTTTCGCTTCGATTTTGGAAAAGTCCAAAATGTCATTAATCAGCGTGAGTAAGGTATTGCTGCTGCTGTGAATAGTATTTAAATATTCACGCTGTTCGCTGTCCAGTGGCGTATCTTCCAACACGTCTGCCATCCCAAGAATCGCATTCATCGGGGTACGGATTTCATGACTCATATTTGCCAAAAATAAAGACTTCGATTCTGCGGCAGACAAGGCGGCTTGACGAGCTTCAGCTAATTTAGTGTTATCAATTTCAAGCCGTTGGTTTAATTCTTTAATTGCTTCATTGGCTTGGGCTAACTTTTCAGTGCGTTGTGCGACTTTTTCCTCGAGATTGGCATACAGTCGTGCATTTTCAATAGAAATCGCCAACTGGCTGGAAATCAATTGCACTAATTCTAAACGATTTTCTGTAAAGACCGCACCACTCAAATTATTTTCTAAATAAATCACTGCCAATAATTTTCCCTGATTTAACACAGGGCTACACAATACTGACTTTACATATTGTGCTTGAATATAAGGGTCTATCCCATAACGAGCATCATTGAGCGCGTTATCTAAAATCACCGCTTGCTGGGTGTGAATCACTTGTTGCACCAAAGCAACAGGCAACACAGGAATTTCACGGGCGTTCATTCTCAACGGTTGCGAGGGTGCAATATTGAGACCTTGGGTATTACTGTGCGCTTCAATGCACCATTGCCCTTCTTTTTCGAGCAACAACATCCCATGTTGTGCGCCCGCATTTTCCATCACAATGCTGATGAGTTTTTTCAACAAACTGCTGAGTTGGATTTCTTCAGACAGACTGCGTGAGGCTTTGATAATTGAGGTTAAATCTAAATTATCACTCAGGCGATTGGTGCTGATGGTGCGCGCTTGGGTAATCGTCGAAGATTGTTTAGCCGTGGTATCTAGCCCTAAATCAGGATAACGGGTTTTTAATGAAGTGAGTTTTGCAGTCGCACCCCAAAGCTGGTAAAAATAATAGGCTTCGCGAATATAAGTGGCTGCAACTTGCGAGTCGGCACGTTGTTGCCAAAACACGGCGTAACGCTCACAGGCTAAACCTTCCTCTTGCCGATAATTATTTTTTCTTGCAAGCTCAATGGCTTGCTTATAAAAACCCAAGGCAGGCAGTTCATTGTTTTCTAATTTCGCTTGTTCTGCTTGGATTAAAGCATAACGGTGTGAATTATTACTGGGCGCGTGTTTTGCCCATTTCTTAATTTTTTCAATGTCTTGTTTCAAACCTTTGGCATATTGTTGACGCGTGGTTTCGCCGCCTGCCTGCATCAAGGCAAGACGCGACAAGGCACTGTAAAAATGAAATACCGTGCTGTGAAACATCGAAGCCACGCCCATGGCATTGACTTTTTCCGAATAACTCACCGCAAGCGCGTATTGTTCAAACCAATAGCACAGCATCATTTTGTGCACGTATAAAAATGCCAAGGCAGTAATATCATTGGCGGCGGTGTGAATCGGCAACATCGCAGTTTCGTCATACGCCTCACCAATCAGCAGCCACGGATTTGCCGCATTTTCACCGCGAAAGTTTTTAATGGTTTGCAGCACAATTTGATTGTAATACAGCGGGGTTTGCTGCTGAATTTGGTCAATGGCGGTCACATATTTCGCAGTTTCTGGCTCTAATTCGTCTAAGGGAGTGCCCGCAAAAAAACTATAATTACAGTACATAAACACCGAATAGCCTGCAAACTCCAGCTCGCCCGTGTCCACCCCGACTTGATAGGCTTCTAATAGAGGCGCGAGGGTTTCCCGCAGTGGAGCTTCCCAATGCCACACAAAGTTATACACCATGAAATAGGTACGGCATTTCAATTCGTTGGCGTTGAAATCTTCCAAAACTTGCAGGGCTAATTTGCCGAAAC
>JBDKHS010000233.1:0-5307 GCA_039797505.1 Pseudomonadota bacterium
CCTGCGGCATGGGTTAATAAGCCGCCCACCCCTTGAATATGAAAACCTTGCTCAACCCCAACCCGTGCAGGATCACGCGAGATAATCGTCGGGGGTGGTTCGGGTTCTTGTGGGAAGACTAATTCATTGATGACATTAATCACTCGATTAATGGTAATGTCGCCACGTCCCAAAGCCGCATAAAGCTCATTGACGGTTTGCACCCGTAATTTAGGCGCGACTTCTTCCAAATTCAGATGCGGCAGGTTTAAACGTTGCAATTCACGGTGTAATTCTTGTTTGCCGTCTTCAATATGTTGCGGCGCATCTTGTTTACGCAACCACGCTTTAATCCGATCCCGCACTCGATTGGTTTTAAAATACTGCACCCGCGAATTTAACCAATCTCGATTAGGCTTTTCCTCCTTGCCTGCGAGAATGTCAACGCGCTCGGTGTTTTTCAAAACGTAAGTTAACGGCACAATCCGCCCGTTGACTTTCGCACCCCGACAGCGATGTCCTAAACTGGTGTGAATTGCATAGGCAAAATCTAGCGGCGTTGAACCTTGTGGCAATTCGATAATTTTGCCTTTGGGCGAGAGCACATAAATGGTCTCCTCTTCAATCATCTCCGCTTTGAAGAGCGTTAGAAAATTATCTGGGCTGCTTGCTTCGCGAAATTGCTGCACCATTTGCCGCCACCACGCGATTTTCTGCTCAAAATACGAGTCGTAGCGTGTGCCTTCTTTATATCGCCAATGCGAGGCAATGCCTAACTCTGCATGGTGGTGCATGTCAAAGGTGCGAATCTGCACTTCAAATATTTTCTGTTCCGCGCCCGTGACTGCCGTATGTAAAGATTGATAATTATTATTTTTGGGGTTGGCGATGTAATCGTCTAATTCTTCAGGAATCGGCTGCCATTTGTTATGCACAATGCCTAAAACGCGATAACATTCGTCCACGGTTTTGACCAATACCCGCACGGCGCGTATGTCAAAAATCTGGTCGAAATTTAAGCCTTTACGCTTCATTTTCAGCCAGATGCTGTAAATATGTTTCGGTCGCCCGGTGATTTCTGCTTGAATGCCTGCGCGTTTTAATTCTTGATCCAAGTCGTGAATCACATTTTTAATATAAATTTCGCGGTCAATGCGTTTTTCATCGAGCAGGCGTTTCATGTATTGATACACGTCTGGCTCTAAATAACGCAGTGACAGGTCTTCTAATTCCCATTTAATCTGCCAAATCCCGAGACGATTGGCGAGCGGCGCGAACAAATCCAAGGTTTCGCGTGCGATACGAATTTGCTGCTCTCTGGGGTGAAAACGCAAAGCACGCATATTGTCGAGACGGTTGGCGAGTTTAATCAGCACCACGCGCACATCTTTGGCAATATCGACCAGCATCTTGCGCCATTGCTCAAGACGCGCCATCGCTTCTTCAGGGGCTTCCGCTGATTGCTGAATGACGGCATTGAGTTCTTCGAGCACTTTCATCTGGCTGACCCCTTCCACCAAATCAGCCACGGTTTGCCCGAATTGTTCGCTGAGATAGGCGTGGGTCATTTTGGGGTGTCCCGGCACATCATGCAGTACCGCCGCAATCAGCACTTCGGTATCCAGTCCTAAGTCGGACAGAATATCTGCCACCGTAATTACATGGACTAAATACGGCTCGCCAGAAACACGGGTTTCATTACGATGCACTTCGGCGGCGAGTTGGCAGGCTTTCTGAAGGGATTCTTGTTCTGCGAGCGTTTTGCCGCGCCCAATGCGTTTCACCCACAGGCTGGCATCGCTGAGACCTGTGACAGCGTCGGGATATAAAACAGGGTCTTTAGTATTCACCATCGTAAGCGACTCTCTAGGTCAGATACGGAATGCGGATGTGAGACATCGACATGCCTTGGGATGCGAGATGGTGCAGAGGTTTATCAAAATTTAAGATTACTATCATTATAGTGGATTAAAATGAGGACACAGTGAATTAAACAACGCGGGTTTTATACTCAAAACGGTTGGAGGCGCGTAAAATAGTTGAGTATAGATTAGCGTATAATAGGGGTATTACCAAAAAGTTGCGCCATTATCTTATTTTTTAAGAAAAAATACAATTTATCTCACATAAATAGTGATTATTCATATAATTAATATATTTTTACACTATATAGATATAACCTAATAATTTTTATGTAAAACACAATCACTATTAACAAATTAAAAGCGTATTTATCTGGGTGAATTTGTGCATTCAAAACGACTAAAATCTTGTTTTCATGCTTGATAGGTAATAATAATGCGTTACCAACAGATTATTTATGATGGTTTGTGGCGAAATAACACAGGTTTTGTGCAATTGCTGGGTTTATGTCCGCTGTTGGCGGTGTCCACGTCCACGATTAATGGTTTAGGCATGGGGCTGGCGACAACTTTGGTGTTAGCCGCTTGCAATCTTGCCGTTTCTTTAGTGCGCCATTGGATTCCAAATGAGGTTCGTATCCCGATTTTCGTGCTGCTGATTGCTGCGATTGTCACCGCAATAGAATTACTGATTAAAGCATTTTATTATGAGCTTTACATGGTGTTGGGGATTTTTATCCCTTTAATTGTCACCAACTGTGCTGTGATTGGGCGGGCTGAAGCCTTTGCTTCAAAAAATGTGCCACTCGCATCTTTGTTGGATGGCGTAATGGTGGGTTTAGGATTTACCCTTGCCTTGGTGTTGCTGGGTGGCATGCGAGAATTATTAGGGCACGGCACTTTATTCGCGCAAGCAGAATTGATGTTTGGAGCTTGGGGAAAATCCTTAACCCTGAGTTTTGGGGAAAATTACAAAGGTTTATTGTTGGCTATTTTACCGCCCGGTGCGTTCTTTTGTTTGGGTTTATTAATTGCGGGTAAAAATTGGATTGATGCACGGGCGACGGTTGCGCAGCCTGTGCATTTTAAAGAATCGGTGATTGCGCCCCCAACTCCCTAAACATTAAAACAAGCCCCTAAATCCCCTAAAGGGGACTTTAAAAGACAAAATCTTTTATGTTTAGCCCCCTTCAGGGGGTTGGGGGCTTTCTTTAAAAGCGACTTTGGGACACTCCTCGGGCCTGGGAGCGTCTTTAAATTCAGCCACTCACACATAACACAAGCTATTTTCAGAGCGATTAAATGTTTGAAAACATTCGTGCAGATTGGCAACACTATCAAAGTTTCAGTCGTCAGGGTTTTTGGGTGATGCTGGTGTATCGTTTGGGACGCTGGCGTTATCGCATCGCCTCCCGTTGGTTACGCCTACCCTTTTCGGTGTTATATAAAATCCTACATGTCAGCGTGCAAATTTTGACAGGGATAGATTTACCCTGTGAAGTGGTTGTGGGGCGTGGTTTTGTCATCGAACATTTTGGTGGAATTATTATCAGCGGCGACACCGTGTTTGGTGATGATGTGGTGATTCGTAATGGGGTTACGATTGGTTTACGCCATCGCGGGGTGCGTGGCTCGCCTGTAATTGGCAATCGGGTTGATATTGGAGCAGGGGCGAAGATTTTAGGACCAATTACCATTGGTGACGATGTGGCGATTGGGGCAAATGCAGTGGTCATTTGTGATGTGCCCGCAAATTCAATCGCAGTGGGAATTCCCGCTCGAATTTTGCCGCGTAACAAATAAAACTTAGGGGCGAGGCTCTACCTATTTTTTGAAAATCATCCTCAAACGATTTGTGAACATTATAAAAGGGTTTTCTCTCTCCAAGGTTTTGATGTTATCATTCACGCTCTAATTATACGCGGCGCACCCCTCTTTGCTACCTCACAGTGTGTTGATATGTCTCTCCTACCGCATCATAAATAATCAGCCCATTATTATCGCCGCTAAGCCTTAGATGGTAATACACGAACATGACCGCTTTAATAGCAAAAATTTTTGAATTGCTTTGTAGACTCATTCAACCCTTTGCTGCTTTGTTTGCTCCATTGCAATCTCTTCTGAATATGATTAAACACGTCTTCAAATCCCCACGTTCTGCCCTCATTTTTATCGGCATGATCAGCATGCTTGGGATGCTATTTTTCCTCCTCTATAAAGATTTCTTCAAAACCGAAAATCGACCTTATCACCTGGCATTTATCGGTCCACTTTCAGGCGAGGGCGATGCGGCGGGTAAACAAATGACCCGCGCCATTGATCTTTATCTCGAACAAGTGAATAAGCGAGGCGGTGTCAAAGAACGGAAAATCGTGCTCGATTTGTTCGACGACAAAAATGATCCCAGCCAAGCCCATGACCAAGCTGTCAACATCGCCAAAAAAAACCAAGCCCTTGCGGTGATTGGACACTGGTATAGTTCTTGTTCTATCAGTGGTGGCGAAGTTTATAAAAACTATCAAATTCCTGCGATTACTCCCGGTTCGGTGAATATCAAAGTCACGCAAGATAATCCGTGGTATTTCCGTAATATTTACAATGCAGGCGCGTCAGGGCAATTCCTCGCCAATTACGTCAAACAGATTTTTCAGCAAAAAACCGTCACGATTATTCATGAAGATGCCTCTTATGGCTCTTATCTTGCCAATGTGTTTGAAGAAACATCCAGAAAACTGGGGCTAGAGGTTCGCAATAAATGGATGTTCAAAACCGACGACAAAAATATCGACCGCAGTCTTGAAAAGATTGTGAATGAATTGAAAGCCAAGCAAGAAGCCAACGAAGATGCGGGTGTCATTTTGTTGGCGGTGCAGGCAGTCGAAGGGGTGAAGCTGGTTAAACTCATCAAAGATGCAGGTTTATCCAGTATATTAATGGGGGAATCTTCATTTTCAGAACAAACGTTTTTACATGGTTTTGATGAGTTTTCCCGCGAAAAAACCAGCCCCGGCTATTACACCAATGATATTTACGTGGCGACCCCCTTATTATTCGACACCGCCAACGAGCAAGCACAACAATTCCGCGAAGCCTATAAAGCCCGCTACCACGAAGAACCCGACTGGTCAGCAGCCTATGCCTATGACAGCATTCACTTAATTACTGAAGCCTTAAAAAATGGCACGATTCAAGGTAAGCCTGAAACTTTAAAAGAAGATCGTCAGAAATTACGGGATTATTTGGCAAAAATCGATAATGCCCGCGATGCAGTGCTGGGAGTGACAGGATTTAACTATTTCGACGAAGGGCGCAATGCTCAAAAACCTGTGGCTTTAGGGGTTTACAAAAATCGTAATATTATTTCTGCCCTGACTCAGTTGCAAGTGATTCGCAATTTGAAAGAAATCTATAACCTAGATGCAGCGGTCAAAGATGGCAGCGTGGTCATCATTGATGATAAACACAT
>JBDKHS010000234.1:0-3528 GCA_039797505.1 Pseudomonadota bacterium
CTTCAGGTAATAATGTACAAGCAATTCAAGCAGATGTTATCAGTGTAGATGCCACGATTAGCGCAGATACCGCACATATTGGTAAAACTGTAGATATTCTCATGGTGGGCATTTATAACAATGTCGCGTTTATGCGCAATGGTGACAATTGGGCCGCTTGGGATGGCAGCATTGCCAATATAACGACAGCACAAAAAGGCGTGTCCTTAACCAGTAATGCTTTAGCTGCTAACATTTTTAAAGGTAGTTTTAAAGGTTTGCCCGGTAATTTCCAAGTCTATGTAGGTTATCGCGTTGATAATCAAATCATCTTCAACGGTAATGAACCGATCAGTTTCCTCATTCAATAGCGCAAACTGAATATTTTCGACGCTCCTCAGTGCAAACTGAGGAGCGTTTTTATTGAAACTGAGACATGGGCAAGGGATGATTTCTGTGTTAAATTAATCAAGAATAACGCTACATTGATAAGCCCATTTTCTCTTTAATTTTGAGTATTCTGATGAGCGCGTTTTATCACTGGGAAGGTGAAGATTTAATTCTGGCAGTCCAAGTGCAACCGCGTGCCAGCCAAATGAGCATTGTGGGTGTGCAAGGAGATCGTTTAAAAATTAAATTGACCGCCGCTCCCATCGAAGGGCAAGCGAATGCGGATTTATGTAAATTTTTAGCCAAGTTATTTGGTGTTGCAAAATCCAAAGTTATTTTGTTGAATGGCGAAACCAGCCGCGAAAAAAGATTGAAAATTCAATCGCCTAAAAAAATACCTGAGTTTATGAATCAGTCCGAACTTTTCTAAAAATTGATAGCTAATCGAGTTAATATTAAAAAATATCAGGCTATCGCCGCCTAAATTGCAGTGTGAACTAATGTACAACAGCATGTTCTGTGATAGATTATCCAAAATTAGATTGTGAACAATCTCCATTTTTATTGCAGAAAATAACAGCGATTCTTATTGACCACGCCAAGCTGCGAGTCACTGCGGATTGATAGCAAGGTAGACAGCGTGCAACACTTGGATTATATTAGACAATCAATTTAAATGAGTGCGGTAAACGCTCTAGTGTTACTACAATAAAAAAGTAATTTACAAAATTATTGACACCACTTACAAAGAAGGAAAATCATTCATGCGTTTAATCCTACTCGGCGGTCCGGGCGCGGGCAAAGGCACACAGTCCACTTATATCAAAGAGAAATTTGGCATCCCACAAATCTCCACCGGGGATATGTTGCGTGCCGCAGTCAAAGCGGGCACCCCCTTGGGATTAGAAGCAAAGAAAGTCATGGATGCAGGAGGTTTAGTGTCGGACGAAATTATCATTGGGCTGGTGAAAGATCGGATTCAAGAAGCCGATTGCGCCCAAGGATTTTTATTTGATGGCTTTCCCCGCACGATTCCGCAAGCAGAAGCAATGAAAGAAGCTGGCGTAATCATCGACTCAGTAGTCGAAATCGCGGTAGACGATGAAGAAATCGTCAAACGCATGAGCGGCAGATGGGTTCATCTCGCTTCAGGACGCACGTATCACGTCATATTCAATCCGCCAAAAACGGCAGGAAAAGACGATGTCACTGGGGAAGAACTTGTCCAACGCGACGATGATCGTGAAGAAACGGTAAGAAAACGCTTAGATGTATACCACGCACAAACTGAACCTTTGATTGAATATTATTCAGGTTGGGCAAAGTCTGCCACTGCCAACGCTCCTAAGTATGTGCGTGTCGAAGGCATTGGCAAAGTTGAAGAAATTAGAGATGCGATTTTTGCAGCTTTAGCATAATCGTATTGATGTCAAAGGGGGGCGGTCTGACTGCCCCTTGTAATCCTTGTTTTTACCGTAACCAACAATCACGGTCAATCCTCTAAGAAGTGCGTGTACGGTCATCTGTGTTTTGGATGACGACGACTGAAATCTTTATGAGAGGTGTTGATTGATGAAGTTTTTAACCGCTATGTTTTTTGGACTGATCGCGAACTTTTTCGCCTCAGAACATACCTTATTGCAACAAATTCAAGCTCGTGGCGAGCTTCGTGTTGTGACGCGCCACAGTCCCACCACCTACTATGAAAACGCCAAGGGTGAAGGGGTGGGCTTGGAATATGATTTGGTGCGAGCCTTTGCCGAACAACTCGGCGTTACCCCAAAATTTATCATTGCCAATAGCACAGAAGAAATGTTACGCATGGTTGCAAATCGTGAAGTGGATTTCGCTGCCGCAGGCTTGACGATTCACAGTGACTATTCTGCGCCCGTGCGTTTCAGCACCAGTTATCAGAGTATCAATCAGCATGTGGTGTATCGAGAGGGAAACCCGCCACCGCCTGAACTCACCACCCTGAATGAAAAATTTATCCTCAATGTTGCCAGTGACAGCAGCCAATTAATGCAGTTAAAACGGCTGAAAAAACAATATCCTCAACTTGCTTGGCAAGAAACTCCAGACACGGACAGTTCAGAATTATTGGAACGGGTGTGGGAGCAAGAAATCAATTACACCATCGGGCAGTCGCACGAAGTGGCTCGCCTGCAACACTTTTACCCTGAATTACAAATCGGTTTAAAACTGCCTGAAGCACAACATTTAGGCTGGGCGTTTCCGCGTTTTAGTCAAGATGACAGTTTATATTTAGTTGCCAATCAATTTTTAGAACGTTTACGACGCACTGGCGTATTAGAACAAATCATTGATCGTTATTATGGTCACGTCACCGAAGCAGGTTTTGATTACATCAACATGCGCACTTATTACCGTCATATTCGGGAACGTTTACCTCTATACCGCAATTTCTTCGAGCAAGTCGCCGCCCGCCACGGCATGGATTGGCGATTATTAGCAGCCATTGGCTATGAAGAATCGCAATGGAATCCTAATGCAGAATCTGCCACAGGGGTACGCGGTTTGATGATGCTCACCCAATCCACTGCCCGCGAATTAGGAGTGAAAAATCGCGATGATCCTGCGGAAAGTATTGAAGGCGGGGCGCGTTATTTCGCCTTGTTGCAAGAGCGTATGGAAGATAAGATTCGTGAACCTGATAGAACGTGGTTTGCTTTGGCATCGTATAATGTGGGTTTGGGGCATCTCATTGATGCGCGCACTTTAACCGCACAGCGCGGCGCAAATCCCAACCGTTGGATTGATGTGCGTAAAACTTTGCCGCTGTTGAGCAATCCTTATTGGTATGAACAAACCCGTCACGGTCAGGCACGCGGCTATGAGCCTGTAAAATTCGTGCAAAACATTCGGCGGTTTTACGAAGTGTTGACCCGCTTTGAAAGCAAACCCTTGTTATCGGCTGCAGTCAGCAATACCCCCAATCAACGCCCCACAAAAGGCTTTGTCAAACAAACGCCTATCTTGTAAGCACAATGGGCAGTTCTGTTGGACTGCCTATTTTTTGATGTCAATCTCCGCTCACGCTAAGCCCTGCGCCATGTTACCTGACATGGCTTTGTCATTTATAAATTGCATAATAAGCTTCATAAAAAAACAGGCCTTGAATTTAGCCCGTGACCCGCA
>JBDKHS010000235.1:0-2955 GCA_039797505.1 Pseudomonadota bacterium
AACCTGAAACATATCTACATAGATAACGCGATAATACACTCAGCATTTTTTCATTTCCAAATGCGAGAGCAAGATAACTATACTGTTTTGTCAAGCGGAGCTTGACTGACAGGCATTCCCAAACAGAGTTTGGGAACGAGATTAAAAACAGAGTTTGGGAACGAGAAAATAGAATAACCGTCAATGATGAAGCCCTCCCCTTCAGGGGGTTGGGGGCGCAGTTAATTTTACAGCGTCAAACTCAATTTCTTCGCATCAAAGAAAAAATTACGACTCAAATCGCGCCGCTGAAATTGGGTCAAATACGGACGGTCTACAAATGGACTTTTCAAGGCATTCAACGGCACAACATATAAATCTCTAGGATGTTCTGGCGTGCCCCCGATACCAATCACCACAAACACAGGCATCTTTTGGGTGTCGGCATAGTTGGCGTACTTTTGAATTTTTTGCAGACCATTTTCTTTAGTCGTGCCGCCCGCCCAATTAATAAACGCACTGCCATTGCTACGGGTTTGCCAATGTTGCCGCCACTTGCATTCCACTGCAAACCGCTGTTTTGCAGGTTTGTATTCTAAAGTCAAATCGGGATAACTATTGGATTCAGGATAAAATCCTTTCACGCCTTTATCACTACGCATATCTTTCAACGCGAAATAAGCGCGGTCAAATTTCTGAATCACATAATTTTCAAACGCATCCCCTTTCTGTTTGGACAAATCGACGGGATTATATTTTTTGCGGGTCAACAACGCCCATATTTTTTGAAACAAGCCCATACGGATTTCCTGTGATGAAAAGGGAACAGTTCCCCCTTTGAAAAAGGGGGGTAGGGGGATTTAAAAATCTTTACTGAAGCCCCCAACCCGGGGGCTAAACAAAAACAATTTTTTTAATCTTTAAAAGTCCCCTTCAGGGGATTTAGGGGCTGCTTTAAATATTAAATCCCCCTCATTCCCCATTTTTCAAAGGGGGAGGAAAAAGCTAAAATCCCGCGTCAACCCCGATGACTACAGGCATTGTAGCAAATTCTCTACAAGATGTACTGTGTAAAATGTTGTTGTAATTTATAACAAAATTAATTAAAATTGAGGGCTTTATAGATTTAGCTTAAATTCATGACGGATAGTTTCCGTTAAATTCATTTTTAGTAAAAGGCAGAATAGCATGTACGCTGTAATTGAAACAGGCGGCAAACAATATAAGGTATCTGAAGGGACAGTTGTTCGGATAGAAAAGATTGTCGCAGAAGAAGGTGCAAGCGTAGATTTTGACAAAGTCTTGTTAGTGGGCGACGGCGAGAAAATCACCATCGGCGCACCTTACGTTGCAGGCGGCAAAGTCACGGCAACCGTGGAAAATCATGGTCGCGCCAAGAAAGTAACCATTATTAAGTTTAGACGGCGTAAGCATTTCCGTAAACAAATGGGGCATCGTCAACATTTCACCGAAGTGAAAGTGACCAGCATTAGCGCAGCGTAAGCAAGAGGAAGTTCAAAATGGCACATAAGAAAGCTGGCGGTAGTAGCCGCAACGGTCGTGATTCCGAGTCGAAACGACTTGGCGTAAAACGTTTTGGTGGCGAACAAGTGGTTGCTGGCAACATCTTGATCCGTCAACGTGGCACGCAATATCACCCTGGGGTGAATGTCGGTATTGGTAAAGATGACACCTTGTTTGCAAAAGCAGACGGCGTGGTTAAATTCCAAGTAAAAGGCTTACATCAACGTCGCTTTGTGAACGTTGTTCCCGTTGCCGAATAATCGCAACTAGCCTGATTACATATTGATAAAAAAGCCCCTGTTGAACGGGGCTTTTTTTGTTGGGGAAAAGTATGCGTTTTGTTGATGAAGCGACGATTGATGTGGTGGCGGGGAAGGGCGGCGATGGTTGCTTGAGTTTTCGCCGTGAAAAATGCGTGCCTTTTGGCGGCCCTGATGGCGGCGATGGTGGCAATGGGGGCTGTGTGTATTTACGCGCCGATTCGGGTTTGAATACCTTGGCAGATTTCCGCTATACCCGTATTTTCCGTGCTGAAAAAGGTCAGTATGGCATGGGCAGCCAGTGCACGGGTAAAAAAGGCGAAAATACTTTTATTAAAGTGCCGATTGGAACGCGGGTGTTTGATGATGAAACCGATGAATTGATTGGCGATTTAGTCCAGCACGACCAAGAATTATTGGTGGCGCAGGGCGGCGAACACGGTTTAGGGAATTTACATTTCAAAACCAGTACCAACCGTGCGCCGCGCCGTATCACTTTGGGACATCCCGGTGAAGCGCGTAAATTGCGTTTAGAATTACAAGTCTTAGCCGATGTTGGCTTGCTCGGAATGCCGAATGCGGGAAAATCGACGTTTATTCGTTCGGTGTCTGCGGCGCGTCCCAAAGTGGCAGATTATCCGTTCACAACTTTGCATCCGAATTTAGGCGTGGTTGATATTGACCGCGAGCGCAGCTTTGTGATTGCGGATATTCCCGGTTTGATTGAAGGGGCGGCGGAAGGCGCGGGTTTGGGTTTCCAATTCTTACGCCATTTGTCACGCACCCGTTTGTTATTGCATCTGGTCGATATTCTGCCACCTGAGGGCAATCCTGCGGAACAAGTGGTGAAAATCATTCATGAGCTGGAAAAATACGATCCTGAATTAGCGAGAAAAGAACGCTGGTTGGTGCTGAATAAATTAGATTTGCTATTGCCTGAAGAACAAGCTGAACACTGCCAAATGATTTTGGATGAATTGCAGTGGCAAGGGAAAGTTTTCCAAGTGTCTGCGGTGACGGGCGAGGGCTGTCGTGAATTGTGTTATGCGGTGATGCACCGTTTTGAAGAATTGGCTGAAATTGCGGCGATGAGTCCGCCAGAAGAGAAAGCTGAGCCTTAATTCACGCACAAACATAATTAGCTCAATTAAACACAAAATAATTAATTGCGTGAATTTGGGTAATTGTGATT
>JBDKHS010000236.1:0-8137 GCA_039797505.1 Pseudomonadota bacterium
AAATTCAAGAAGTGGTGAAGCGTTTGGCACTGAGTCGTTTTAACGTCGCGTTTAAACTCAGTCACAATCGCAAAGTGTTGTGGCAATTACGCGCCGCGACCAAAGAACATGAACAATTACAGCGGATTGGACAATTATGTCATCCTGAATTTGTGCAAAATTTACTCAGCGTGCAACAAACCAGCAGCGCGTTACAATTGAGTGGTTGGATTAGTCAGCCGACCTTTTCCCGCGCCCAAGCCGATTTACAATATTTCTTTCTCAATGGGCGGGTGATTCGCGACAAACTCATCAGCCATGCCTTAAAACAGGCTTATCATGATGTGTTATATGGCGAGCGACAACCCTGTTATGTGCTGTATCTGAGCCTCGACCCCAGCGAAGTCGATGTGAACGTGCATCCGAATAAAAGTGAAGTGCGTTTTGCACAAAGCGGTTGGATTCATGATTTTCTGGTGCACAGCGTGCAACAAGCGTTAAATCGTACTTCGCCGCAAACCATTCAACCGCTTCCCCAGCCCAAAATTGCCACCAGCGACGCACCGACTCAATACGCTTTTTCAAATACTTCACGTAATCCAGCCCCAAGCGCAGTGCGGGAATCTTTGGCAAGTTATCAACATTTACAGGCAAGTTTGCCGCCACGTTCACAAGCTTCAATTTCGCCATTTTCAGAGTCTTTGCATATTCCTGAAGAAGAGAATGAAACTTTCAACGACGCGCCCGCGCTGCAAGTCACGCCTGTTTTAGGCTACGCCTTAGCGCAATTACAAGGGGTGTATTTGTTGGCAGAAAATGCGCAAGGTTTGGTGTTGGTGGATATTCACGCGGCGCACGAGCGGATTATGTACCAACGTTTAAAAACCGCATGGCAGCAACAAGCGTGGCATGGTCAAGCTTTGCTCGTGCCAGTGCAAGTGGAAGTTTCCGAGGTCGAAGCTGAATTAGCCGAGCAAGAACAAGCATGGTTTGCACAATTTGGCTTTGAAATTACCCGCGCCGCACCGCAGATTTTAAGCGTGCGCCAAGTCCCTAATTTATTACAACAAGCAGACATTGCCGCCTTGTTAAAAGCGATTTTGGTAGATTTTGCACAGTTTGAACGCAGTGAGCGTTTAATCACCTTGAGTGAAGAATTATTATCGACTTTCGCCTGCCACAGTTCAGTGCGGGCAAATCGGCAATTAAGTTTGACGGAAATGAATGCCTTGTTACGCAAAATGGAACAAACCGAGCGCAGTAATCAATGTAATCATGGTCGCCCAACGTGGGTGCAGTTGGATATGGCGGGATTGGATGCTTTGTTTTTGCGGGGGCGATAGCGTCCTCAAAAGAAGCCCCTAAATCCCCTAAAGGGGACTTAAAAGAATAATTATGTTTATCTTTAGCCCCCTTTAGGGGGTTGGGGACTTTCTTTAAAGATTCGTATAGTGATAACGGCAAGCCACGATATAAAGCGTGCCCCCTTCAGGCAAATAAACCAAACGATGTTCTTTCGTGATACGCCGTGACCATAAACCTGTTAAATCGCCGCGCAGGGGTTCGGGTTTTCCCGTTCCTTTGAAAGGATCGCGCAAACATTCTTCAATCAGTGCATTGATTTCATCAACAATTTTCTTGTCTTCCGCCTGCCACGAAAGATAATCTTCCCATGCATGTTCACTCCAAGATAAAAACCCAGCAGCTTTAGTTTGCTGTTTATTCTGCGTTTTCTTGTTTTTCATTGCGGATTAATTCCCTTTGAAGGGCTTTACCTGCTTTAATCTGTGCAATGGATTCCATTAAGCGACTGGCATTTTTCTGTGAGCTGAGAAGGTATAAAGTTTCTTCCATGCTGTTGAAGTCTGCCAAAGACAACATCACCACATGTTCGCCGTTGACACGGGTCACGACAGTGGGAGCGTGGTCTTTGCACACGTCATCCATGACCGATTTTAAGCTGGCTCTTGCCTCGCTAAAAGTCAGTATGTTCATTGCGTGTATATTCCTTCCTAAGTGTTTTGGAGATATGTAATTTTTATTGTGAATAAATTGTACAATATCTTGTACAAAAATCAAATTAAATTATTCACCAACCCAAAGCACTTACAAAAACCACGCAGCATTATTTTTAAAAAATAGTCGTTATAAAAAATCCTAGTGTAAAATACACGCTTAAAACAATCGAACAGGTGAGTAGCAATGCTTTCCTGTCTTAATTATTTCTTATGACAGTTCGACAAGAGGTTTGGCATGGCAAAAATTCAACGTGCACTGATTAGTGTGTCTGATAAAACGGGCGTTATTGAGTTCGCGCGCGCTTTGGCGGCACAAGGAATCGAAATTCTTTCCACAGGTGGCACGGCGAAGCTGTTAGCCGATAGCCAAATTCCCGTGATTGAGGTCTCCGATCACACGGGTTTCCCTGAAATGATGGACGGTCGTGTTAAAACTTTACATCCTAAAATTCATGGCGGTTTATTGGGTCGTCGGGGCACGGATGAAGGCGTGATGCAAGCGCACGGCATTAAACCCATTGATTTATTAGTGGTTAATTTATATCCCTTTGAGCAAACCATTGCCAAACCCGATTGCGATTTAGCCACCGCAATTGAAAATATCGACATCGGCGGCCCTGCGATGTTGCGTTCTGCGGCAAAAAATCATGCTTCGGTCACGGTGATTGTTGATGCCCAAGATTACGCCAAAGTATTAGCAGAAATGCAGCAAAATGAAGGCAGTGTCAGCCTCAGCACCCGCCAAGTCTTGGCGCGTAAAGTGTTCGCCCACACTGCGGCTTATGACGGCGCAATTGCGAATTATTTGGGCAAAATCGACAGCAACGAACCCGTATTTCCCCCGACTTTATCTTTACAATTCCACAAAGCGCAAAATATGCGTTATGGCGAAAATCCGCATCAAAATGCGGCATTTTATGTGGAAAAAGCCCCGAAAGAAGCCAGTATTGCGACCGCAGTACAATTGCAAGGCAAAGAACTTTCTTATAACAACGTGGCTGACAGCGATGCTGCTTTAGAATGCGTCAAAGCTTTTACCGAAACGCCTGCCTGCGTGATTGTCAAACATGCCAATCCTTGTGGGGTTGCAGTGGGCGCAACGATTTTAGAAGCCTATGAAAAAGCCTATAAAACAGACCCCACGTCTGCTTTTGGGGGCATTATTGCGTTTAACCGTCCTTTGGATGCTGTGACTGCGAAAACCATTGTCGAGCGTCAATTTGTGGAAGTGATTATTGCGCCCAGCATAGCTGAAGATGCCAAGCCGATTCTTGCGACTAAGCAAAATGTGCGGGTGTTAAGCTGTGGCGAATGGGCGAATACGGGCACACCTCGCTTTGATTTCAAGCGAGTCAATGGCGGTTTGTTGGTGCAAGATTATGATTTAGGTGCAGTTGGGCGGGCGGATTTGAAAATTGTCACCCAACGCCAACCCACGGAACAAGAACTTGCTGATTTATTATTTGCGTGGAAAGTGGTTAAATTTGTGAAGTCTAACGCAATTATTTATTGCAAAGAAGGCACAACGATTGGGATTGGGGCGGGGCAAATGAGCCGTGTGTACAGCGCGAAAATTGCCGCGATTAAAGCCCAAGATGAAAAACTGGTCGTGCCTGGTTCAGTGATGGCTTCGGATGCGTTTTTCCCGTTCCGTGATGGCATTGATGCTGCCGCCGCCGCAGGCATTACTGCTGTGATCCAGCCCGGTGGTTCAATGCGGGATGCAGAAGTGATTGCCGCTGCGGATGAACATGGCATTGCGATGGTGTTTTCTGGAATGCGTCATTTCAAGCATTAAAACTTAGCTGCGCCCCCCACCCTCTAAAAAAAGGGCTAAAGATTAAAACGCTTTTAAGTCCCCTTTAGGGGATTTAGGGGTACAGTTAAAGGGGCTTAAAAATATTTTGGGACTCTCCTCCCTAAGCCCCTAACGGGAGTGTTATTTCGTTCCTATTCGCCCGCGTCACATAAAGCATCAGTCGGTTTAAATCGAGCATGGGACCTTCTAATTTTTAAAAACCTAGAAGGTCTTGAATCCAGCGTAATTAAGACTGGTAGTAGCACTGCCAGTCCTTAAATTCCCCATCGTCCACGACCTAACTCACGGGCTATAGGCTTAACTTAAGGGGTTTAGGGCGGGTTTTAATCTTTAACTCTTTAGCTGCTGTTAGGGGAGCTAGGGGGTTATGATAATATTAAGAGGTTTGCTTTATGGAAAAAAGCTTTTATGATGTACAATTTTCTAAACAGCTATGTACCATAGTTATTAACCCCTAGGCAATTATAATGGCACGTTATTTACTTCCCTTAGGGATTTTTGCAATTTTAGCCGCTTTTCTATACGTGGGTTTGAGCTTAGACCCGCGTGATATTGGTTCGACCCGCTTAGACAAAGTCGCACCTGCGTTCACTTTACCCTTGTTAGAGGATTCGAGTAAAACCCTCACTCAACAAGCTTTTCAGGGCAAAGTTTCGTTATTTAACGCATGGGCTTCGTGGTGTGCACCTTGCTTGCAAGAACATCCTGTATTAATGCAATTGGCACAATACACGCAAATTCCGATTTATGGCTTAAATTATAAAGACAACGCCAAGGATGCCCGTGAATTATTAGCAAAACACGGCAATCCTTATCTTGCCAGCGGTTTCGATGAAAAAGGGCGTGTCGGCATGGACTGGGGCATTATCGGAACACCTGAAACCTTTGTGGTTGATAAGCACGGGGTGGTACGTTATAAACACGTTGGACCTTTAAACCCTGACATTTTAAAACAAAAAATCTTACCGTTAATCAAACAATTAGAAACTAACTGATCTAAAACGGTAACTTGGGATTAAAGCCTACGGTGGCTATCTGCTATCACGCCGTATTCGCACAGATTCACCTAGAATGCAGACTCAGCATCAAGGAATATGATGTCTCCTTACAGACGTTTGATTAATGGAATTAAAAACATTCTCCGTCCACAAAAAACTTCAAAAGAAGCCGTTGTGGACGCAGTGTTACAACCTCAAACCGCCGTACAAGTAAAACCCCGCGTCAATCATGTGCCGTTGCACATTCCGCGCGCAGGGCATACTTTATCACGCAGCATGATCAGCAAATCCGCAGTGAGCGTTTTATATAAACTGCACAATGCGGGTTATCAGGCATTTTTAGTGGGCGGTGGAGTACGCGATGTTTTAGTCGGGCGCAGACCCAAAGATTTTGACGTGGTCACCAATGCCCTGCCTGAACAAGTGCGCTCCTTATTTCGGCATTGCCGTTTAATTGGACGACGCTTCGTCTTGGCGCATGTGTACTTTGGCGATGAAATCGTCGAAGTTGCCACCTTTCGCGCTCAACACGATAAAAGTGGTGATGGCGTAATTCAAGACGGGCGCATTATTCGTGATAATGTGTACGGCACTATTGATGAAGACGCATGGCGGCGCGATTTTACAATTAACGCACTGTATTATGATATTAGTGACTTCGCACTCTTGGATTACACCGGCGGCATGAAGGACTTAGATGACGGCGTGATTCGCTTAATTGGCGACCCTATCCAACGTTATCAAGAAGACCCCGTGCGCATGTTACGGGCAATTCGCTTTGCGGCAAAATTGAAATTTACCATTGATGCCAGCACCAGTGCGCCGATTTTCCAACTGCCGCATTTACTGAAAGATGTGAATACTTCGCGCCTGTATGAAGAAATCTTAAAGTTATTCTTCAGCGGACATTCACTGCAATCTTTCAATTTGT
Source organism: Pseudomonadota bacterium (assembly GCA_039797505.1). Lineage (GTDB taxonomy): Bacteria > Pseudomonadota > Gammaproteobacteria > Beggiatoales > Beggiatoaceae > JAQTYU01. Next base: position 5,746 of record JBDKHS010000236.1, read on the forward strand.
TGCGGGATTATAAATTATTTGACCATTTATTTCCCCAAACGGCGGCGTGTTTAAATAATCCTGACGCGCTGACTTTACTCAATCATGTGTTCAAAAATACTGATGAACGCCTGATGTTGCAAAAGCCTGTTAGCCCTGCCTTCTTATTTGCCGCGCTGTTGTGGCAGCCTTTGCAACAACAAATTACCAAATATTTAGCAGAGGGCAGAACCGAGCAAGACAGCTTATTTGCTGCCAGTCGCGATATATTAACCCGTCAAGTGCAACGGGTTGGAATTCCGAAACGGGTTTCATTGGTAATTCATGAAATTTGGTTAATGCAGCCGCGTTTAACGCGGCGCAAGAGCAAGCGTAATTTTGCTTTATTGGAACACGGCAGTTTTAAAGCAGGCTATGATTTCTTATTATTGCGTGCCAGTGCGGGTGAAACCAGCGTGGACGAATATGCGAAGTGGTGGACGCAGTTTTTCCACGGTGACGATGCCACACGTAATAATTTATTGTTTGCTGAAGAACCGCGTCAACCTGCTGCAACGGTGAAACGCATGCGTCGGCGGCGCAAGCCCAGTAAACGCCCCTTGCAGAAAGATGCACCGCCTAGCATCAATGGTTCTGATGAATAGAAAAATTGCCTACCTTGGGTTGGGCAGTAATTTGCAACAGCCCTTATTGCAAGCCCAACGTGCCTTACAGGCTTTGCAAACCTTGCCCGAGAGTGAATTAGTGAAACACTCTCCTTTGTACCGAAGTGCGCCACTTTCGGGAAATAATCAACCCAATTATATTAATGCGGTGGCGATGTTGCGCACAGGCTTAACACCTTTGGCATTATTAGAGTCGTTGCAAGCCATTGAACAACGACAAGGTCGAGTTCGTAGCGCAGAACGCTGGGCATCGCGCAGTTTGGATTTGGATATGTTGTTGTACGCGGATTATCGCAGCGACGATCCGCACTTAACTTTGCCTCACCCAGAATTGTATAATCGCGCTTTTGTGCTTTACCCACTTTACGACTGCACCCCTGATTTAATCTTGCCCAACGGACAAGCCCTTGCACAATTGCTGCAAACTTGCTCTGCTGCTGGGCTTTCGAGGATTTCCCCATAATGAGCCGACTCAGCCTAACGTACCTTCGCAAACTAAAAGCCAATGGCGAAAAAATGAGCTGCTTAACCGCCTATGATGCGAGTTTTGCGTATTTAATCGATGCCGCTGGGGTTGAAATTATACTGGTGGGCGACTCACTGGGCATGGTGATTCAAGGACATGACAGCACCTTGCCTGTGACGATGGAACATATTATTTATCACAGCCAGTTAGTGCACCGTAGCACGAATAAATCCGTGTTAATGGTGGATATGCCGTTTATGAGTTATGCCACGCCTGAACAGGCTTTGCACAATGCCGCACGTTTGATGCAAGAAGGACACGCACAAATTGTGAAATTAGAAGGGGGCGCGTGGCTTGCAGAAACCGTGCAATTGTTGACGGAACGCGGAATTCCTGTGTGTGCGCATTTGGGTTTGACTCCGCAATCCGTGCATCAACTCGGCGGTTATCGGGTGCAAGGACGCAGTGAAGCCGGTGCTGAACGTTTGCGCCAAGATGCTTTGGCATTGCAAGCGGCGGGTGCGTCTGCTTTGTTATTTGAATGCGTCCCCAGTGCTTTGGCAGCAGAAATTACCCGTTCTGTGGAGATTCCTGTAATTGGGATTGGGGCAGGCGTGGAGTGTGATGGGCAAGTGTTAGTTTTATATGACATGCTCGGCATTAGTCACGGCAAACGTCCTTCCTTTTCTAAAGATTTCTTAGCAGGATCAGGTTCTGTGCCTGCGGCAATCACCGCGTTTCATGAAGCGGTGAAACAAAGTCGTTTTCCTGCGGCAGAACATTCGTTTAGTTAGAAATATTCCCCTTTGAAAAAACTGGAACTGAAGCCCCAAGCCAGAGAAGACTCTCAAAGTTGCTTTAAAGAAAGCCCCCAACCCTCTAAAGGGGAGGGCTTCATCATTCACGTTATTTCATTTATAGAATATTAGGTTAAGCTACTTTTTACTTTTTCTTTTTTAGGTTATTAGAAAAAACTCAGTGCGCTGTACACTTTTTCTTAAGCGTCGCATAAACTGCTGCATAGTCTATTCTTTTTTGCTATATCAAATAGTTACAAGACTGTAAAAATATAGCTCTTGACTTTTGTATTAGCTCGTCAACTTTGTCAAAATGAAAACTAGAAAAATAGTGCTCAGTCGCAAAGTAGATGTAACCTAAAATATTTAAATTATTTGTGTTTAGCCCCCTTTAGGGGGTTGGGGGCGCAGTTTCAGATTTAAATCCGCGCTACACTCCGCTGAAACAGACCACTTCACTTAATTGATGACACGCCCTAGGCTAA
>JBDKHS010000237.1:0-2833 GCA_039797505.1 Pseudomonadota bacterium
CAAGTTACGTGTGGATAAACAAGGGCGTTTAGATTTAGATGAATATCAAGATTTGCTCTGCAACAAAACTGCAATCGTGTCAGTGATGTGGGCAAATAATGAAACGGGTACTTTGTTCCCCGTGGAAACTATGGCAGAAATGGCTCATGCGAAAGGTGTGTTATTTCACACTGATGCTGTGCAAGCCGTGGGCAAGATTCCTTTAGATTTGAAGAGTACCAAGATTGATATGCTGTCAGTCTCTGGGCACAAATTGCACGCACCGAAAGGCGTTGGAGTGTTATACCTGCGCCGTGGCACGCGCTTTAGACCTTTGTTGCGCGGTGGTCATCAAGAACGTGGTCGTCGTGCGGGCACAGAAAACAGTGCTTCGATTGTTGCCTTGGGCAAAGCCGCTGAAATGGCGTTGGAACATTTGCAGTTTGAAAATACGCAAGTGAAGGCAATGCGTGACCGTTTAGAACAAGGTCTGTTGGCTGCCATTCCGAATGCGTTTGTGACGGGCGATCCCACCAATCGTTTACCGAATACTTGCAATATTGCTTTTGAATATATTGAAGGCGAAGCCATTTTATTGATGTTGAATAAGATGGGGATTGCGGCTTCTAGTGGTTCTGCTTGTACTTCGGGTTCTTTAGAGCCTTCTCATGTGATGATGGCAATGGGCATTCCTTACACCGCAGCGCATGGCACGATTCGTTTCTCATTCTCACGCTACAACAAGCCTGAAGAAGTGGATCAAGTGATTGCGGTTGTTCCTAAGATTATTGCAAACTTACGTAAGATGTCGCCCTACTGGGGTGAAAATGGTCCAGTCGCTGATCCTGATAAGGCATTCGCGCCGACTTATGCGTAATTAATTCCTCTTAATGAAAAAAAACCTCCCGTCATGGGAGGTGCTTTTAATTAAGATTTGTTTTTAAAGCTTCAGTGATGTGGTAGTAGTACGTGTGTGGGAATTCGTTCCCGCTTTGGGTCGGCGATGGATCGCCGACCTGTTTTTTTATGTGCTTACCCCGATTCTAATACTTTTCCCACATAATTTTTCAACTCATCTGTACTTTCAATCTGAATACTGTACTACTCCAGAAGTCAAGACAGTAATCAACCTCTTACTTCTGAGATAGTTGAAAATTTCTGTTTCTTTGTCGGGATATTTAGTGTGACAAAAGGCTCGGATGCTGTTCAATAATGTGCTTGTCTTGCCTGGTCTTGCGCGTCCTTGAACCAAACTTTTCTGTGCATATTCAGCGACAATTTTGGCTAACTCAGTAGTATTGGTATGATGAGGAGGTGTGACCGTCTCTAAATGAACCTCACCAGTGTTTTCCTGTTTTGTACCGATCCGTTCTGCTTGATGTCCAAAGTATGTCAACATATTGATTGCATGATCTAAATCCGTATCGTTCGATAAAATCAGAAATTCTGCTGTGGGCAGTTCTGAAGATAATCTGCCTGCTAAAAAACATAAGCCAAAATCTGCCGCATTTTTACCCTTTTTGGTCATACCGATGATATCTAGCTTTTTATCGTTAATCGCTTCTGCAAATGAATAGATAAAATTCAAGGGTATTTTGGGAATTTGTCCACCATAACAAATAATAACTCTTTTGTACAATTTCAAATTTTTTAATATCTTGGCTAACTCACTAGGACAATTGTCCATGTCAATCAGCACCACCTTATTTGCAATAATAATGCTTTCTGTAGGTGGAATTTCATCGGTCAATACCATGTCCATAAATTTTCCAAAACGTGACGTATACTTCTCTGTAAAACATTATGATAATTTAGGTAATAGCTTTAGTGCAATAGGATGTGCTGAGATACGAAGCGCATCATTCGTGTTGAAAGGGACTTTAAAGACAAAAATCTTTAATGTTTAGCCCCCTTTAGGGGTTGGGGGCGCATTAAATTTTTTACCCACGCTCTGCAATGGCAGCCGCCAAAGCTAATAAACGCTTAGCTTCTTCAACGTGTAAATTTTCGACCAATTTACCGCCAACCACCGCAACGCCTTTGCCTTCTGCTTGCGCTTGTTGCCATGCGACAATCACTTTATCAGCATGGGCGACTTCTTCAGGATTTGGCGCAAAAACTTCATTTGCCGCCGCAATTTGTTTGGGATGAATTAAGGTTTTTCCATCAAAACCCATATCGCGCCCTTGCACACAGGCTTGTCTAAAACCCGCTTCATCATCCAGCAACAAATGCACACCGTCGACAATATCCACACCCGCCGCCCGCGCCGCCAAAATACATAAACTTAAAGGCACTAATAAGCCGACACGGTCAGGGGTGTGGCGCACGCGCATATCTTTTGCTAAATCCGATGTGCCCATCACGATGCAAGTCAGACGCGGATGACCGCTGGCAATCTCGGCAATATTTAAAATGCCTTTCGGGGTTTCCGCCATGATCCAAATCGGCAAAGCTTGCCCGCCATGTTGGTCTAATAAATCAGCGGCTTCCGCAATTTCTTGGACACTGCTAACTTTTGGCAACAACACGCCATGAATCGGTAAGCCTGCAATCGCGGCAATATCATCTTTGCCCCAAGCGGTGTCTAACCCATTGACCCGTACAATAATTTCGCGTTTTCCATAACCGCCTGCATTGACGGCGGCAATAATTTGGGCGCGGGCTTGCGCCTTGGCATCGGGGGAAACCGCATCTTCTAAGTCGAAGATTAAACTGTCTACCGTTAATTCACGGGCTTTTTCTAAAGCACGGGCATTTGCGCCGGGCATGTATAACACGGAACGGCGTGGGGAAATTTTATTGAAAGACATAATGAACCTAATTTGAGATAAGGATTTAGAGTGAGACTGAA
>JBDKHS010000238.1:0-3576 GCA_039797505.1 Pseudomonadota bacterium
AACCCATGGCGACGCGCATGAAAAATGCTTGGGGCAATTCAAAACGCACTTCGTCCCAATGCAAGAAATAGCGGTCATACAGGGTTTGTAAGCATAAATAGGTAAACTGAAAATCGCGTTCAGGTTTTAAAGCCGCGCCTAAAATCTCTAAATCATATTCACGCAATTTCGGATTGAGCAATTCGTGCTTAATACCCGCTTCCAAATACAGCGGTAAATAACGCGCGTAATAATTCGACATTTCTGCGGCGGTCGCGGTTTTGGCAGGAAAATCTAAAAAGCTTAAGGCTTCTTGGCGCAAATGATCGAGCAATAAACGCGCGGTCACATAGCTGTAATTGGGTTCTTTTTCCACCAAAGTGCGCGAACTCATCACTAAAGCGCGGTTTACGTCAGCTTCGGGAATCCCATCAAACAGATTTTTTAAGCAATCTTCAACAATTAAGTTTGCATCGACATAGGCAAGTCCGAGACAAGCTTCTAAAACCACGGCGCGTAATCTGTCTTGGTCTAAAGCGACTAATTCACCCGAAGTTTTCGTAATGTGCATTTGCGGTTTATTCGGTTGTTGGGCGCGTCTTTGGGCGTGTTGTTCACGATATAACACATAAGCACGGGCGACTTTATGCTCCCCAGCACGCATTAATGCCAGTTCGACTTGGTCTTGAATGTCTTCAATATGCACCGTGCCTCTTTCAGTCAGGCGACGGCTGATATTATTAATCACTTGGCGGGTGTGAGTTGCGACGGCATTTTGAATGCGAGTCGAATTTTTGGCAGTGTCACCTTCAACGGCGAGAAAAGCTTTGGTCATTGCTGCCGCAATTTTATGACCATCAAAAGGGGTTACTTGCCCGTTGCGGCGAATAACACGGTATTGACTTAATAAGGCACTGTTCCACGTCATTTCTTCCGTGGCAGAAGCGAGTGTGTCGGCAACAATTTCAGGCTGCATAATATCTCCTTAACAAAATCTCCAGTTCTTAATACTGAAGATAGTCAAATATTTTGAATGATACGCGAACTAGAGAGAAAAGATAATAGATTTTAAAAAATGAAATTCGATGCTTTCATTTGTAAATATCTTTAAAATCAATAGGTTTTAAAAAATTTATTGATTTTATGAAGTTATCGATGATTGTTTTAATTCATTGATTATTAAGTTAATTCATAAATTGAAGAAAATAAAAAGGCTTGTTTGCTATATTTTATATAAAACAAACAGTTACATTAGAATACTTCTATAATTATGCGGGTAGTTTTAGCGTTGGTACGTGCTAGCTATCAGATAATATTCAGATATTCCAAAACCCATGAACTTCACGTTTTGGAATGAAAAACTCTTACTGCCATTTGAAAGACAGGCATGATGTTGTACCACGTAGTAACTCAGCACTCGGGGCGTGATAGTTTAACTAAAATCTGAGAAACTTGCCTTAGTTATTTATACTTTTTGAGTTTATTGATTGACTGGTTATTTAACATCAGCTACTTTCACCAAGCTTTAAAAAGCATTTAAATATTCTCTTACAACAATCAAAAACTGTGGATGTAATAAATTAAAAATAAAAGTATTAGTGTTATCAATTGCTTTGGGTTTCGGTGTTTCTGGGCTGGCTGCTGCACTGGATAATCCAGCCTTAGGCACGGGTAATATACTGAACGGTAACGGCAAGCATCAAACGAGTACGGCGGTTTTTAACGGAGGCATTTCCGTTAATAATCAGAGCAGCCAGAAACAGGTTAGCCATGCTTTAAGTGATGAGGTAGCAGTCACAGGGGTGGTGCAAGTTCAAGCCGATCATGTAGGACAAACCGCTGATGTGGTGGTTTATGCCGCTTATAAATACAATCCCACGGATAATGAAGTGCTGTTCACCTTGGGAAATAATATGGGGAATTTAAGTATCCAAGCTTGGGATAGAAAAGTTGAAAAATTAGCTTCTTTTCAGAAAAATTTGGTTTTATAGTCAAAACTTGATGTTTCTATATAACCTGAGTTCGATATAGAACCCATTTGGAATCTTAATTTTAAGCTAAGTTTGCGAGACTGAGCTGATTGTAGGTGCGAATTTATTCGCATGCGCTTCTAATTCGAGCGCGTTGTGCGAATAAATTCGCACCTACACTTAACTCTTTTGACAACAGACACTATTCAGTTTGAAGCTTAACTTCAAAATAGGGACGATTTCAAATAGATTCTATAAGGAAGGCAAGCTGAATGAAATCTGAGAAAATATGAAGTCTCTACATTAACCTGAGTTCGACGAAAATAAAGGAGTTCAGTTGGGTTGCCGTTGGCAGCCCAACCTACGAGGCTGGAAGACTTCCTATCGGATGATATATCCAATATTGATGATGAAGATGACGAGTTATAAATAACTTAGAATTTGATGTAAGAGTTTTAAATAATCCTCATCTTGCATTGAATTTGGTGAATTACGGTTCGATCGCACTTTAAACTAAAACCCCATCAAGCCCCCAGTTTTCACTGGATACTTGACGGGGTTTTGTTTTAAATCAATGCTCAGTTCAAATCAGCAGGGCTGGCTTGTGCCGTGCTTGATTATTACATCATACCGCCCATACCACCCATGCCGTCCATACCACCAGCACCGCCGTGGTTATGGTCTTCTTTCTTAGGCAATTCAGCAACCATGGCTTCAGTCGTGATCATTAAGCCAGCGATAGAAGCTGCATTTTGTAAAGCAGAACGGGTGACTTTAGTAGGATCAAGAATACCCATCGCAACCATGTCGCCGTATTCTTCAGTCGCCGCATTGTAACCATAGTTGCCTTCGTTTTCGTAAACCTTGTTCAGGACTACGGAAGGTTCGCCACCGGCATTGGCCACGATTTGACGTAAAGGTTCTTCCATCGCACGGCGTGCAATGCTGATGCCTACGTCTTGATCATGATTGATACCCGTTAAATCTTTCAGAGCCTTCAACGCACGAATTAAAGCCACGCCGCCGCCAGGTACTACGCCTTCTTCAACAGCAGCACGGGTTGCGTGTAATGCGTCTTCAACACGAGCCTTCTTTTCTTTCATTTCGACTTCGGTCGCAGCACCGACTTTAATCACAGCCACGCCGCCTGCTAATTTAGCAACGCGTTCTTGTAATTTTTCTTTGTCGTAATCAGAAGTTGCAGCACTGATTTGTTGACGTAATTGTTCAACGCGGGCTTTGATTTCTTCAGCATTGCCAGCACCATCAATAATCGTGGTGTCGTCTTTGGTGATAGAAATGCGTTTTGCAGTGCCTAAATCGTCTAAGCTGGCTTTTTCCAAGCTTAAGCCGACTTCTTCAGAAATCACGGTTGCGCCAGTCAACACAGCGATGTCTTGTAACATGGCTTTGCGACGATCACCGAAACCAGGTGCTTTGACCGCAGAAACTTTCACAATACCGCGAATCGTGTTCACAACCAAAGTAGCTAAGGCTTCACCTTCCACATCTTCAGCGATGATTAATAAAGAACGACCTTGCTTAGCAACGCCTTCTAACACGGGTAACATTTCACGGATGTTAGAAATTTTCTTGTCATACAACAGAATTAAGGGGGCTTCTAATT
>JBDKHS010000239.1:0-4480 GCA_039797505.1 Pseudomonadota bacterium
AAACTAAATCTCCCAAAACTCTTGAATGTAGATGATAATATGGGGATTGCTGAATTTAATCCTTTTACCCCTCCCAAAGTGATTGATGAAACGCCCGCCGCTTCGACGCATGAAACGACGAACGTGCAAATCACCAAACCTTAAATAATTCAGGATAACCTATGTTAAAAGTTGGTATTGTTGGTGGAACGGGTTATACGGGCGTAGAACTGTTACGCCTGTTAGTACAGCATCCCGAGGTCAGCATTCAAGTTGTCACCTCACGCAGTGAAGCAGGAATGCCTGTTGCGCAAATGTTCCAAAACTTACGCGGACATGTCTCACTGCCATTCACAGACCCCAGCCTTGAAAATTTGGCAAGCTGTGACGTGTTATTTTTCGCCACGCCCAACGGCACTGCGATGAAATCCGTTCCACAATTGCTGCAAGCGGGCGTAAAAATCATTGATTTAGCCGCCGATTTTCGGCTGAAAAATGCTGCCGTTTGGGAAAAATGGTATGGAATGCCCCACGCTTGCCCCGAATATTTAGAAGAAGCGGTTTATGGTTTACCCGAACTCAACCGCGCCCAAATTGCCCAAGCGCGTTTGGTGGCAAATCCCGGCTGCTATCCAACCGCCGTGCAATTGGGATTTATTCCTTTGCTCGAAGCGGGTGCAATTGATGCCAACCATTTGATTGCTGATGCAAAATCAGGGGTGAGTGGCGCGGGGCGTAAAGCAGAAATCGGCGCATTAATGGGCGAAACGGGTGAAAGTTTCAAAGCTTATGGCGTGGCAGGACATCGTCATTTACCCGAAATTACCCAAGGCTTAAATGTACACAGCACCCATCCTGTAGGCTTAACCTTTGTGCCGCATTTAGTGCCGATGATTCGCGGCATTGAAGCGACTTTGTACGCCAGATTAACCATGCCTGAGTTAGATTTGCAGGCATTATTTGAACACCGTTATGCCAACGAGCCGTTTGTAGACGTGATGCCCGCAGGTTCTTTGCCAGAAACCCGCAGCGTGCGCGGCGTGAATATGTGCCGTTTGGCGGTATACCGTCCGCAACAAGGTGACACTGTCGTGGTTTCTGCGGTGATTGATAATTTAGTTAAAGGTGCAGCAGGGCAAGCGATTCAAAACATGAATTTAATGTGTGGTTTGCCTGAAACCATGGGTTTGCAAGCCGTGGGTTTACTGCCCTGAACGCCTGCCTCCAAGGGAATATGCCATCATGATGGTGATTCGCAATTATTCCCCTTGGCGTTGTCCCCTGCTGATGCTACTCGGTGTTATCGTAGGCGGCGGGGGCATGTATGGCGTGCAAATGGTTTTATTGCAACAAAGCCAACAAGAAAATCTCAGCTTGCAGCAAAAATTGACCGCGAACACGGGCATGCAACAAGTTGATAAACAAGCCATCAGTGAAGTGCAACGCGGTTTAAGTGAATGTCAGCTTGAAATGCGTGAAGCCAAAGAAGAGCTAAACTTCTACCGTAAACTGGCTGGGGTAAATCCCGAAAATCGTCAGGAAGAAATTATCCTAAAACATGTCGCCCTGAATCCTGACACCCAAGCCCAGCACTATTTTTTCAAACTGGTCTTAACCCAACTGGCAAAAGATGCCAAAATCAGTAAGGGTAAACTGGAAGTTGTCGTGACAGGAATAGAACACGGCAAAACCAAACGTTTAAACAGTGCTGATTTGAAAATCGATCCCAACAATCTTAACTTTAAGTTCAAACATTTCCAACGCCTTGAAGGGGCTTTACAGTTGCCTGCGGACTTTGTACCCCAAAAATTGGGGGTGACGCTGCCCAGCACGCCCGAGAAAAAAGCTGTCGAAAACAGTTTTGAATGGAAAGCATTGCAACAAACCAAGGAGTAACCCGATGTGGGGGAGCAAGAAAAAAACCATTGCCCGAATTGATTCATTAATTGGGCAGGGAACAGAAGTGCAAGGCGACATTATCTTCAGTGGCGGGCTGCATATTGATGGCACGGTGAAAGGCAATATTACCGCCCAAGATGATTCAAGTTCGATTTTAACTTTGAGCGAGCAAGGCACGGTGCAAGGTGAAATTCGTGTGCCCAATGTGATTTTAAACGGCGCGGTGATGGGCGATGTGTTTGCGGTGGAAAATGTCGAACTGGCCCAAAAAGCCCGAATTACGGGTGACGTGTACTATAATCTGATTGAAATGGCGATGGGCGCGGAAGTCAATGGTAGCCTGGTGCACACCAAAGATATGAGCAAATTACCCAGTAAGTTTGCCAAAAAGCCCGCCGTTGCGAATCCTATCAATGATAATCCTGAACTGACGAGTGAGTAAGTCGTGATGCAAGTTTTTCAAAGATTTTGCTATCAATTAGCCTTAATTGGTTGTTTAAGCTGTAGTTTGCCTGTGTTGGCAGATAATCCTCAAGCCAATTATCCGCCACCGCCTGCGGGGGTGAATTGGGGCTGGCAAGGTGAAGTGTTGTTTAAAGTGAACAGTGCGCAATTGCGGGCTGAAGAAAAGCCGATTTTAAATCGTTTGGCGAACCAATTATTAAATTATCCCTCTTTAAGCATTTTAATCACGGGACATGCGGATAACACGGGTAATCTGGCATTAAATCAGCGTCTAAGCGTGCAACGGGTGAATGCAATTGTGCAATATTTCACCTCGAAGGGTGTGGATCGTTCTCGCATCACCACTCAGGGGACGGGTGAACAACGTCCCGTAGCCAGTAATGCCTGCCCTGAAGACCGTGTGCGCAACCGTCGGGCAGATTTGGCTTTTTATCCCACAGGCACAACCCCACCTTATTCGACTTTAGTCGAAGGAGATTCACGTCCTGAACCCGGTGAATGTGAAGAAGAAAAAGCCGATCAGCGCGATATGATGCGTGGGCGGTAGGTTTTGAAAAAGCCTTTGATTTCTTGATCTCTAAAAAGGGTTGGCTTCCCTCTTTGAAAAAAGGGGGAAGGGCTAATAGGATGAGCTGAGGAACGAAGCGCATCCATTCATAAGAGAATGATGGATTCTGATTGATGCGCCTCCAGCACATCCTATGGTGCTCCCCCCAGAGACTTCACACTGGATAGAAAACTAAGCTTCCCTTTATTAATAACCACCTGAGTTCAAAGTGCATGATGTTATTTTCTTAAGTGCGTGATGAGTTCCGAGCTAGCGCGTGCTGAATCTTTGAAACATAGCATGGTTTGCTTGATAATGTTGTGAATACTGATGAAAATAAAGAGGATAAGACTTGGACGTTATATCTTGTCATACTGGAAAGCTAATAATGAACCACCCTCATCGTATAACAGTTTTTCTAAAATTGATGACTCTATCATCTGCACATGCTTGATTAGATGAGCACCGTGAGCCTTACAAAGATTAAGGGATTTTAAATTAGAGTTATTAACTATTGCATACGTTGTATTAAACCTGTCTTTCGCAATACGTAATGTTTCGGTAAAAATTAACTCGTCACCATTATATTTTTCTCTCCAAACAATGCCATGCATAACTCCATGTCTTTGTCCATTTTGGAGAGTGACAGTCGATAACATCGCATGTCCTATCAACAATTCATTACGCTTAACACCAATGGCTTCCCCTTTTTGAATTGCCTGCCTACACCATCCTTGTTCCCTTGGAACAAGATAGCCTTTCTTTGTCGCAAGACCAACCATAATTTCCAATTGTTTCAAATCAGTAGGTGTGTATTCGTCTAAATGAGAAATTATTTTTAGCATGATGATTGTTGAAGTGAACCAAAAGATGGACTAACAGTTTTCAAATATACCTTATAAATTTAAATGGAACAATCAGTATCCCCAAACTTTCAAATCTTACATCAAATTTTAGCTTAATTTATTCAATGCCTTAGATTGCATAACACCCAAAACCAAGGTAAACATGATAAAATAAACATTATCAAAAATTCATCTGGATTTGAACATGAGCAATGCAACGTACGATTCAACGAACATTAAAGTTCTCAAAGGCTTAGATGCCGTCAGAAAACGCCCCGGCATGTACATTGGCGACACCGACGACGGCACAGGTCTGCACCACATGGTGTTCGAAGTCGTTGACAATGCCATTGACGAAGCCCTCGCCGGTCATTGCAGCGAAATCCACGTTTACATGCACGCGGATAACTCAGTCACCGTCACCGACAATGGGCGCGGGATTCCCGTCGATACTCATGCCGAAGAAGGACGCTCCGCCGCCGAAGTCATCATGACTATTCTGCACGCAGGCGGCAAATTCGATGACAATTCTTACAAAGTTTCAGGCGGTTTACACGGGGTCGGGGTTTCCGTGGTCAACGCGCTTTCCGAAGTGTTGTATTTGACCATTCACCGCGAAGGTAAAACCTGGCAACAAACCTACCGTTTAGGCGAGCCACAAGCGAATATTGCCATCACGGGCGACACCGAAAAACGCGGTACGGAAATTCGTTTCAAGCCCAGTTCTGAAATTTTCACTCACATC
>JBDKHS010000240.1:0-8795 GCA_039797505.1 Pseudomonadota bacterium
GCTTATTGTAAATCATTTAAATTAGGTTTACGCACTTGTAAATAGCCCACTTCGCGCACGGTGAAATTTGCCAGCACTTGCTTGTCTAAATCTTGCACTTCGACCGCCACTTCATATAAGCCCACTTGGTAAAAACCTTGTCCGCCCGTGTGCGCCATACCGTCTTTTGGCGGCTCTAAAGCCTTGGAATTCCAATTCACGATATAACTGCCCAGCGTGGTGCTGCCCTGAGGAGTTTGTAAGGGATTAATCGTATTGATATACATCAGTGCGTTGCGGGTGGCGATATTGCGCTGTTGCACGAATTGCACCCGTTGCAGGCTCATGGTGTTGGTGTTCATCCAACTGAATAAGGCCATGCCCGTGCTGGTAATCAGCACCAACGCGACAATCACTTCAAGCAAACTAAAACCGTGTTGAGTTTTCATGAGCGGCGCGGGGTGCAAAAAGGGGCGATAAGATTGATGCGCAATTGTTGGCTTTGATAATTGAGCAAGACCACACCGCCCGTACACGCACCATTAGCACGAAAGCTTATAGGGGCTTCGGTGGTCAAGCTCCAGCCGCTGGGCAGTTCCAAGGGAATGGGGGACATGCCTTTCGTCAGCGGATAACGGATGAGTTGGAAACCGCGCCCTTGTTGAAACGCGCTATAACTTAAGCCTGCAAGACGACTAATAATTTCTTCTCGGGTATAAGCGACTTGCAGGCTGTCATAAACTTGGGCTAGGCGGGGAAGAATTAAGCTGGTGAGCAGGCTCATTAACACCAACACCACCAGCAATTCTAGGAGGGTATACGCCCGTAAGGACTTAACGGGGCGGTAAATAGCCGACATCCGCATTATATTCCGTGCCGCCGAGCTGTCCGTCTGCACCAAAAGAATATAAGGCAAAAGGTTGTCCATCACTGCCGGGCAGGCTGTATTGATAAGGACGATTCCAAGGATCGCTACGCAGGTCTTCGTCTAAATAAGGTCCTTTCCACAAAGTTTTAATTTTGTCATCGCTGGGCGCGACCCGTAATAAGCCTAAGCCTTCTTCTTTGGTGGGAAAGCGTCCAATATCTAAACGCATGGTTTCTAATGAACCTTTGAGCATTTTAATTTGTACGGTGGCAGTTTTGACTTTCGCGCCATCGACTTGCCCCAGCAGGCGCGGCCCGACTAAGCCCGCCAATAAACCAATAATCACCAAAACCACTAACATTTCTAAAAGGGTAAAGCCACGTTGTGTATTCATAAATAATTGCATGATGTCCTGTCGAAAAAGGGAAATTGCAAATCAATATTTTCATAACTTGCGATTATTTTACTGAATTTAGCACGTTTTGAATATGCGCATGCGAATAACGACAAACTTCCTGAAGGGAATTAAATAATCAAACTAGGAGTTACGCAGTTGAATCGGTAACTGTTTGATTTTACTAGAAGCATGATTGTGCTACGCACAATACTAATTCATTGTAAATAAAAGAATTAGTGTTTCAACTGCGTAACTCCTACAAACATCAAGATTTTTATCTCTATAGGCATTACGCAGCCTTTGGAATCTTAATTTTAAGCTAAATTTGCGAGATTGAGCTGATTGTAGGTGCGAATTTATTCGCACAACGCTCTCGAATTAAAAACGCATGCGAATAAATTCGCAGTACAAATCGCTCTTTTGACAACAGACACTATTCCGTTTGAAGCTTAACTTCGAAATAGGGACGATTTCAAATCGGTTCTATGTTCTGAATGATAGCCATTATCCAATAAGATTGTTGTTTTAGGCATGTCTAAGAGCTTATCCCTAAAGTAATCGAGATGCGGTTTGAACATCTTTATGACTAGCGAGAAAATTACCTGCTTGTGACATAATAACGCAACAGTTTGCGTGCCGCGCCAGATTGCCCACACACTCCCAACTATGCCACAACATGGCGAATTAATTCCATCGCGTGCCCAACGTGCGAAACTTATCATAACCTCATGTTACAATAAGCAATCCTGCTTATCTAACCGCTGATTTTGCTATGGTTTTCTCCTGAATATGTTATTACGCCCACGCTATTTATCTTTACTCTGCCTGTGTTTGCCCTTGTCTACCCTTGCCGCGCCAAAAGCCGCAAGCCCCGCAACACCGTCAACACCCGCCACGCATGAACCCACGGCAAAACCCTTGGTGACGCTAAATTTCAAAGACATGGACATCAATTTATTGGTCGAAACCGTCTCCGAAGTCACCAAAAAAACCTTTATTGTTGACCCTCGGGTAAAAGCAAATGTCACCGTGGTGTCTGCCAAACCCATGAACAGCGATGAAGTTTATCAAGTCTTTTTATCCATTCTCAGCGTCAACGGCTTCACCGCCGTACCCAGTGGCAATGTGATTAAAATCTTGCCTGACAATATCGCCAAATCTGAAAACAGCCCCGTGCTCGGTGAACGCGAAAGTGCTCGAGGTGATGAATTAGTCACCCAAATTGTGCAATTAGGACATGTGTCCGCCGCGCAATTAATTCCCTTATTGCGCCCGCTGATTCCACAACAAGGGCATTTAGTTGCCTATCCTGCCAATAACACGCTGATTGTTTCCGATAAAGCGGACAATGTGGCGCGCCTGTTAAAAGTCATTCACCGCATTGACCAAGCCAGCAATGATGCCACCGAAGTCATCATGTTAGGACATGCTTCTGCCGCAGAAATTGCACGTTTAATTAATACCTTGGAACAAAAGAATTCCGCAGCGGCTGCCGCTGGGGGCGGTGCAAATACTGCCAGTGTGGTGGCTGATGAGCGCACCAACAGTGTGTTAATCAGTGGCGATAAAAACAGTCGCTTGCGTTTACGCGCCTTAATCGCACATTTAGACACGCCGCTGAAAAGCGTTGGCAATACGCAAGTAATTTATTTGCGCTATGCCCATGCCAAAGATTTAGTGACGGTTTTAAAAGGGATTAGTGACACGGTTTCTGATGGCGGTGCAACTTCTCCCCCTGCCGCTGGGGCAACCCCGCCGACCAGCACGCCCTCGGGTAATAAAGACAAAATCAAAACCACCATCCAAGCTGATGAAAATACCAACAGTTTAATCATCACTGCCGCGCCAGATGTATTGCGCAGTTTGCAATCAGTAATTAAACAATTAGACATTCGTCGCGCCCAAGTCTTGGTGGAAGCCGTGATCGCAGAAGTTTCCAATGACACCGCCCGAGATTTGGGCGTGCAATGGTTATTAGGCGGCGGCTCTTCTTCATTAACCCCGATTGGCGTGAGCAATTTAACCGCCGCAGGCACAGGCATTGTCGATCTGGCAAGTGCTGCCTATAATCTGAATAAAAATGGCAGCAGCACCGCAACTTTACCGAGTTTGGGCAATGGCGGGATGTTGGGCTTGGGGCGCGTCAGTGGCGGCGCGTTTAATTTTGGGGTGTTGATTAAAGCTTTGGCTTCAGATACTGAAAGCAATATTTTATCCACGCCTTCGCTGCTGACTTTGGATAATCAATCGGCTGAAATTATTGTCGGGCAGAATGTGCCCTTTGTGACGGGACAATATAGCAGCACAGGCAGTGCCACGGGGGTTGCTACGCCCTTCCAAACCATTCAACGTCAAGACGTAGGTTTGAAGCTGAAAGTGAAGCCTCAGATTAATCAAGGGGATTCGGTCAAACTTGATATTGAACAGGAAGTTTCTAGTTTAACCCGCAGCAGTGTTGCCACAGCAGACATTGTCACCAACAAGCGCACCATTAAAACCAGTGTGATTATTGAAGATAAGAGCATGGTGGTTTTGGGTGGCTTGATTGATGAAGATTTGGAGCAAACCATTCAGAAAGTGCCTGTGCTTGGGGATTTACCTTTCATTGGCAGTTTGTTCCGTTCTCAAAATACCAAAAAAGTGAAACGCAATTTGATGGTATTTTTACACCCTGTGATTGTGCGGGATGCGGCAACTGAACAATTAGTGACTCAAGAAAAGTATGGTTATATGCGGATTAAGCAGTTGGAACAAAAAGCCGACGGGCAATCTTTATTACCGAAAGATGTCACACCTGTGATGCAAAATCTCAATGACTTTATGGTGGTTTATCCCAGCGACAAAGTGGAGTCTAACTTTGACAAGCGCGGACAACCGCAACTGAAAACTGTCCTACCTTAAGAAGAGAAATGATGCTGAAATTACGTAAATTATGGCTAATTGTCAGTTGTGCACTGCTGTTAGCGTCTTGTGAATTAAGCACGGGTGGTAGCGATGCCAGTGATACCGCTTACGCTTATAATAACAGCGTAGCAACGGCGTGGTTTGATTTGGTGATTAATCTGGGCAAAGAAAGCGCGGGCTTTTCTCCCCCCGTGGTGGCGCGGGCTTTGGGTTATACAGGGATTACGCTGTATGAATCCGTGGTTGCAGGCATGCCCAATAATTACAGCTTGTCGGGGCAACTGAGCGGATTGAGTAATTTACCCGCTGCCAGCGGTCAATATCATTGGGGCGTGGTTGCCAACAGTGCACTTGCCAGCATTACCCGCAGTTTATTTGGGCGTGCTACCTCGGATCAATTAACCCGCATCAACGATTTAGAACAAAGTTTTAACACGCAATATAAAACCGATCTCGCGGTCGAGGTGTATTCTCGCTCTGTCAGCTATGGACAAGCAGTTGCCAGCAGCATTTTCCAATGGTCAATGACTGACGGCGGGCATGAAGGCTATTTATCTAACACCCGTTCTGATTATGTGATGCCGACAGGCGTTGATAAATGGCAACCCACGCCCCCTGCATTTGCTACCGCTTTGCAACCTTATTGGGGCAATAATCGTCCATTTGCCACCAAGATTGGAACGGAGTGTGAACCCAGTGCGCCTTATGCTTATTCAGAAACTGTGGGCACGCCTTTCTACAATGATGCCAAAGATGTTTACAACACTGTCAAAAACTTAAGCGCAGAACAACGTCAAATTGCTTTGTATTGGTCAGATGATGCAGGCAAAACTTATACACCGCCCGGACATTCAATTTCCATCTTGACGCAATTGTTAAGAGCGAACAGTGCTTCTTTGGGTTTTGCCGCCCAAGCTTATGCTGAACTGGGGATTGGGGTTTCTGATGCGTTTATTGGTTGCTGGCATGCCAAATATCAATATAACGTTTTGCGTCCAATTACTTATATTCAACGGGTAATTGATAGCAGCTTCAATGCCAATGACATGCCTTTGATTACGCCGCCTTTCCCTGAATACACTTCTGGGCATTCGGTGCAAATTGGCGCAACGGTGATATTGTTAAATTCTCTGTTTGGAAGCAGCACGCGCTTTACCGATAACACCCAAAGTTTCTTGGGCTATGTGGGACGCAGCTTCAATTCATTCAATGAAATGGCTCAAGAAGCTGCTGTTTCTCGGGTCTACGGTGGCATTCACTATGCGAAAGCGGTGGATGAAGGTCTAGTGCAAGGACAATGTATCGGTAACAAAGTGTTACAATTACGTTGGACACAATAGTCGTGTAAATACTGATTGTTGTGCATGAAAAAAAGCCCCTATTTTTGAAAGTAGGGGCTTTTTGCATTAAAGCGGGTCATCGAAAATTTAGAAAATAACCTGTTTTAGTTGTAGGGTGGAATAGCCTAGCGTATTCCATCATGAAGCGTGATAGTTCTAGGGGGATGGTGGAATACGCTACGCTATTCCACCCTACAACTGGATTTATTAAATTTTTAGCTTTATCTCGAACCCAGTCCTTCTTAAACGAATATTTTATAAACGACATTCATTTAAAAACCTACGCCCCCGCAAAATAACTGCCCAAGACTTTAAAATACGCAAAATAACGCGCTTTAAATTCAGGAATCACAGAACCTTGCACGCTGGGCATGGCTAACAAACGTGCCGACCATGCTGCCATTTTTGGCAAACTGCGCAAAGAGTTTTCAGGGACGGCTTGATCCAAAAGTTCCAAGCGCATAAATAACGGCGCAAACGCCACATCGACCAAACAAAATTCATAGCCATCAAAATGCGCACTGTCGTTTAAATGCGTCTCTAACTTAGCCAGTTCCTGCTGTAAAATTACCCGTTGTTTCGCGTATTCTTCCGCTGTTTTTGCCAAACTGGCGACATATTGCACACCTAATAGGAAAGAAGAAAACTCCACGTAGGCGCGATGCTTGGCGCGGGCTAAGGCAGGTTCGGGGTGTAAACTGGGGGGATAGGATTCATTCAAAAATTCACAAATCACTGCGGATTCAAACAAAACTTCCCCATTCCAACGCAATAAGGGCACTTTTCCCGTGGGCGAAATTTCCAAAAACCATGCAGGCGGCTGCTGCAAGTCGATATATTTAATTGCAAAAGGAAGTTGTTTTTCACGCAACATAATCACGGCACGTTGCACAAAAGGGCACAACTCAAAACTAATCAGTTCAATATCCATGATAAACCTTCCTTCAGTGAGTTAAATTGACAGCAGGCGGGTGGCTTGCCTATAGTGTAGCGTTTTTCTGACCAGTTACGGGATAACACCATGCGTAGTATTGAAGCCAAAATCATCAACCCCCTCATTGGCACACGTTTTCCACTGCCTGAACATGCCACTCAAGGCGCGGCTGGTTTAGACTTGCGTGCTTGTATTGACACTGCGGTGGTGATTGAACCCAATCAAACCCAAATGATTGGCAGCGGGATTGCAATTGATATTCACGACAAGGGCTTAGCTGCAATGATTCTGCCGCGTTCAGGTTTAGGCGTGAAACATGGCATTGTGCTGGGAAATTTGGTCGGTTTAATTGATTCGGATTATCACGGCGAAATTCGGATTGCGGTGTGGAATCGCAGCACCGTCACGTTCACGGTTGAACCCGGTGAACGTTTATGCCAAATGATTTTCGTGCCTGTGGTGCAAGCTGAATTGAAGATTGTTGAAGAATTCA
Organism: Pseudomonadota bacterium; assembly: GCA_039797505.1. Lineage (GTDB taxonomy): Bacteria > Pseudomonadota > Gammaproteobacteria > Beggiatoales > Beggiatoaceae > JAQTYU01. The sequence goes on from JBDKHS010000240.1 coordinate 6,916, forward strand.
GTCACACCACGGAACGCGGTGAAGGTGGTTTCGGACACACGGGGCGACAATAGATTTTTTATCTAACCTGAGTTCAGGATAAGAATAGAGTAGAAAATTTAGTAGTCGTAGGGTGGAATAGCGTAGTGTATTCCACCCTATGCTTGATAAAGCTTGTTGAATTAATTAGCTTATTAATTCAACCCGTATTTAGAAGAGACATTAAAACGCTGGAAAGGTAAAAAAACAAGCAAGCGTTGGATTGGGTCAGAATCAGGATTCACAAAATTATCCGACTTAAGCAAGATGAACTCCCAATATGGCGGACAGTTTTTTAATTCTGAAAATTCTTAAATCCTGTAAATCCTGATTCTAACAATCCTTGTAGCTTTTCTAGTAAACTGAATTTATTAATCTTTCAGCTTATTCATTTTTCACCGACCACAAAAAAATGCCCAATTTTAGCAATCTCCCCGCACTCAGCTTATATATACACATTCCTTGGTGTGTGCGTAAATGCCCTTATTGTGATTTTAATTCCCACGAAATTCGTGAACAGCCCTCAGAAACGCACTATTTAAACGCACTGCTTGCCGATTTGGAGCAAGACTTACCCAAAGTTTGGGGGCGCAGCGTGCACAGTATTTTCATAGGGGGCGGCACACCCAGCGTATTTTCGCCTGATTTTTATCAGCAATTACTGGCAGGGATTCGCAGCCGTCTCAAACTGTTACCGCAAGCCGAAATTACTTTAGAAGCCAATCCCGGCACGGTGGACAGCGCACGTTTTCAAGGCTATCGTGAAGCAGGCATCAATCGCCTTTCTTTGGGCGTACAAAGTTTTCAAGATGAAATGCTGCAAAAATTAGGACGCATTCATGATGCACAACAGGCAAAAAATGCCCTCACCGCCATTCGTGAAGCAGGTTTTGAAAATTTTAATCTCGACTTAATGTTTGGCTTGCCGCAGCAAACCGTGGCAATGGCTTTGGACGATTTAAACACCGCGCTGCAATTTGCGCCGCCGCATTTATCTTGGTATCAACTGACCTTAGAACCCAATACCGCATTTTTTCACCAGCCGCCCCGCCTGCCCGATGATGATCATCTTTGGGAAATTCAAGAAGCAGGGCAAGCCTTATTAGCAGAACATGGCTATCAAAATTATGAAATTTCTGCCTATTCCAAAACGGGAAAACGCTGTCGGCATAATCTTAACTATTGGGAATTTGGGGATTATTTAGGCATTGGCGCGGGCGCACATGGCAAAATCAGCGATGCAGCCCAAGGCTCAATCACGCGCTACAGCAAGCAACGTCATCCGAAATTATATTTAGAAACCGCACACAGCGGCGAAGTCGTCAGCAGTTTACAAGTCTTAGAAACAGAAGATATTTGTTTAGAATTTATGTTGAATGCGCTGCGGCTGCACGAAGGTTTTTCAGAGCAAGATTTCACACGACAAACAGGGCTGGATTTTGAATTAGTTCGCGCCCCCTTAAATCATGCGTATAAACTGGGCTGGATAGAATATAGTAATCAACGCATTGCCCCAACCGAGCAAGGTTTGCGTTTTTTGAATGAATTATTGGAGTTGTTTGTGCCGTAGTTAAGCCCTTGAAGGGAATTTTTAAACAAGCCCCCAACCCCCTAAAGGTTGCTAAAGATTAAATATTTGTTTTTAGCCCCCTTTAGGGGGTTAGGGGCTTCTGTAAAGATTTTTAAATCCCCCTGCCGCCTTTGTCAAAGAAAGTAAAAAACTAACTGAATTTACACAAAACAAAGGTTTCCTAAAAAGCTAGACTATGCTTAGTAAACCCGCATTCGATGATTAGAAAATTTTCCACAACAAGGCTGATCTTGTCATTCGAGCCTAACAATCTTACTATGCGCATTTATTT
>JBDKHS010000241.1:0-2851 GCA_039797505.1 Pseudomonadota bacterium
ACTTGCGTGAGCAACACGCCCGCATTGCCGACAATTGCCCGCCCCGGTTCAAGCAAAATTTTATATGGGTGATTTGCCCCGAGCACAGTTTGCAGTGCGGCGACATATTCTTGTGGACTGGGTGGGGTTTCTTGGTTATAACAAACGCCCAAACCGCCGCCTACGTCAATGTGTTGCAACACAATCCCAAGTTTCGCCAGCTCTTCCACCAATGCCATTACGCGCGTTAAGGCATCAATAAAAGGGCGTGTTTCAGTCAATTGTGAACCAATATGGCAATCAATCCCCACAACCTTAAGATTTTTTAAATTGGCAGCCTGCTGATAAACCTCAACTGCTTGTTTAATATCAATTCCAAACTTATTTTCCCGCAAACCTGTGGAAATATAAGGATGGGTTTTTGCGTCCACATCAGGATTGACCCGCAACGAGACGGGAGCGCATTTGCCCATGTCTGCCGCGACTTGGTTGATGCGTAATAATTCCGCTTGCGATTCGACGTTAAAGCAATGAATGCCCACGTCCAAAGCTTGGCGAATTTCGGCAACCGTTTTGCCCACGCCTGAAAACACGATTTTGTCAGGCGCGCCGCCTGCTTGTAACACACGGCTTAATTCGCCGCCTGAGACGATGTCAAAACCTGAGCCGAGACGCGCCAAAATGTTTAACACCGCTAAATTCGAGTTCGCTTTCACTGCGAAACACACCAAATGCGGCGTGTTGCCCAGTGCGCTATCAAAGGCTTGCCAGTTTTCTTCGATGCTGGCGCGAGAATAGACATAGCACGGCGTGCCAAATTGGCTGGCAATCTCGCTCAGGGCGATGTCTTCAACGTGAAGCTGTTGCTGCTGATAAGTAAAATAATCCGTCATGGCGTATGCTTTTTTTAATAAGTAGGTTGTTGTGGAGCATTTTTTTGACTTGGGCGCACTAAATCCCCTTTTTGCCCACATCCTGTTATGCAAAGGCTGATACTCAGCAATAGCACATAGCAGTGCAAATGCGCGTTTTTCAAAATAACCTCAGTTGTCAATGGGTGAAAAATCGTCTTAATGCGGCGGAGGCTGCATCTTAACGTAGATTAATCACAGGGTAAATTTTTTATAGTTTAGGGAAAAACAGCCCCGTCATTCATGCCGTGCCGCGTGTCCACATCGTATTGTTTATTGCGCTCGCCATATTCACTGATGATACTATGTGCCAATTCATTCGCCTCAGTTTCCAAGGTCTTGCAATTGCTGCGTTGACCCATCGACAATAATGCGGTTTCAATTTCGGTGGCGGCTTCAATTCCAAAATCCCGATGTCCATTTTCATGCGCAATCAACGCACGGTAATAATTATTCCAGCGGCGTTTAGCGTCGGAATCGGCTTGCGTATTTTTTGCTAATTTGGGCAAAGTAAACTTCACTGCAACATCGGTTTTCACATCGGTGATGGTACAAGAGGTTTTTTTATTGTCCCAATAAAACCGCCATTTGACCTTCCATGAAGTGTAAGCATCATATTTGCCAGAACGTTTAGCATTCATATCTTCACGAATGCTCGCGGCATCCTCACCATCGACAATATAATATTCCGTGTCCGTATTCACCACGGGTTGTGCTTGAACGTAGCTACCAAATAGGCAAGCTATCATCATCATTTTATAACGCATTTTGCCACTCTCTTTCAATTCGTGAAGATTTAAATCAATGCTACGCCCCCCCTTTTTTCCGAGCGGTGCAGCACCCTTGAGATTTAAAGACACAAGCAATTTGCCAAATCTCTAAAATCCGTTTGAAACAGGGCGCGTTCCCTGTAACAATGCCAATATATGAATCACAGAGTCTAAACATTATGCCTTTTATTGCAACGCCTGAACTCAGAATTCATTATGAAACTGCGGGGGCAGGAGAAACCGTGATTGTGCTGCTGCATGGCAATTTTGCCTCATGGCGGTGTTGGATTCCTACCCTGCAAAATCTGCCCGACACTTATCGGGTATATGCCCCCGATTTACGCGGCTGTGGCGACACCGAACAACCTGAAGCAGGGTATGACATTGAGCAATTGAGTCATGACTTATTTCAATTTGCCCAAGCACTGAAATTGCCGCGCTTTCATTTAGTCGGGCATTCTTTGGGCGGTGCGGTTGCCTTACAATTTATTTTAGACCACCCCACACTGGTTGAAACTTTAAGTTTAATTGCGCCCTCGCCTGCGGAAGGTTTGCCCCATTTACATCCCGATCGCAGCGCATTATTCAGTTTAAACCGTTTGGCAGACGCACAAGAATTTCACTCATTCCTGCGTAATTTTGACATGAACCGCTCGATGTTGCGGCGAGCATTACGGCGCATGTTGCCAAGCATCACCACCGAAGACCACAGTTTTATCGCTTTGCTCGATGATGCAGCCCGTTTGCCTCCTCAAGCAATTGTCGGATTTTTACGCACGCTGACGACATGGGATGTGCAAGCCAGACTCGGAGAAGTTCAACAGCCTGTGCTGGTGTTATGGGGGGAATTGGATGGCATTGTGGAACGTGAAGCTTTAGGGCGCACCGTGGCAGGTTTACCGCAAGCAAAATGGGTGATTTGGGCAGGAGTGGGGCATTCACCGCAATTAGAACGTCCTGCAAAATTCAATCAATTGCTGCTACAATTTATTGAAAATAATAATGTTATTATTGAAAATCCTGTGCAAGAACCTGTCAGCACGGAATCAGGCATTGTGGAATGGTTCAAGAACATCTGGAAACGATTTAAACCTTAATTTCAACCCTGCGGGTTGCAATCCCCAGTGTGTTAGGTGGTGGAATGTGGGGAATTTAAGGACTGGCAGTGCTACGAGCACTGCCAGTCCTTAA
>JBDKHS010000242.1:0-2779 GCA_039797505.1 Pseudomonadota bacterium
CTGCGCGGGCGATTTTTGTCGCCACGGGGGCACAGCCCAATGTCGCTTATGAATTTGAACATCGCGGGCATTTTCAGCGTGTCGCTAATCAGATTTTTCAATATCAGCCACATCAGCAAAATGATGGCGAATTACAGGCGGTTGCGCCTGCGGAACATTGCAAAGATGCGGCGTTTGGCGCGTTTACTTCGTATCAGCAACAGGACAAACGCGTCAGTTTTATCGGTGACACCCATCCCGTGTTTCATGGCAGCGTGGTCAAAGCGATTGCGTCGGGAATGCGCACGTATCCGCATATTGTGAATTTATTTCCCAATCCTACGCAGGGCGACGCACAAGAATACGCCGCGTTTCGCGCCAAAATGCAGGATTTACTCAGTGCGCGGGTGCTCAGTGTGCAACGTCATCGCTCCAATTTGGTAGAAATCAGCGTGCGTGCCCCGTTGGCGGCAAAACAATATCAGGCAGGACAATTTTTCCGCGTGCAGAATTTTGAAACTGCCGCGCCAATTCTGGGCAATACGCGCTTGCAAACGGAGGCGATGGCGATGTTGGGCGCGAAAGTTGACGCGGAAGCAGGCACGATTAATTTTCTGGTTTCGGAATATGGTGCAAGTTCACGTTTATTTGCAACTTTAAAAGTGGGCGATCCTTTATCGGTGATGGGGCCGACGGGCGCGAAAACCCCGATTCCGAAAAATGAAACCGTGATGATTATCGGGGAACGTTTGGGCGCAATAGAAATGTTGAGTTTAGCCCCCGTGCTCAAAGCGGCAGGAACTCGGGTGTTGTATGTGGCGTGTTTGCAAACGGCGGATGAGCTATTTTCTCAAACGACTTTAGAAAGTTGCAGCGATGCAATTTTGTGGGTGACGGCTTCAGGGGAAAAAATTACGCCGCAACGTCCCCAAGATGGCAGTTATTCAGGGGATTTGGAAACGGCTTTAAGTTTGTATGCGAGCGGTGAATTGTCCCAAGGTGCGCCGCCGATTGCTTTGGAAAGCGTGAGTCGGGTGTTGATTATGGGCAGTACGCAACTCATGCGTAAAGTGCAACATGCTCGCCATACGGGATTAAAAGCGTATTTTTCAGAAAATACCCAATTCACTGCTTCGGTGCACAGCACCATGCAATGTATGCTGAAAGGGGTGTGCGCCCAGTGTCTGCAATGGCAAATTGACCCTGTGACTAAACAACGCACCAAGGCGGTTTTCGCCTGTTCGTGGCAGTCGCAACCGATAGATATTATTGATATTGATAATTTAGATGAGCGGCTCAGTCAGAATCATTTGCAAGAACGGCTGGCGAATTTGTGGCTGGATTATTTGTTTAAGGAATATGGGGTGGAGCGGGTTTAACAAGTCAATTAATATCTACTCAGCGTGCACGCCTCGTAATCCTATGGGGCGTGTCGGATTTGGTGGGCTGGTGGTTTGCGAAACGCGTAGGGGTTTACTGTAATAGGAGTTACGCAGTTGAATCGGTAACTGTTTGATTTTGTTGGAAACATGATTGTGCGGCGCACAATAATAACTCATTGTAAATAAAAGAATTAGTGTTTCAACTGCGTAACTCCTATGTAAATAGAATTTACAGGCTTGTTTGCGCTGTGAGATTTAGGGTTGTATACTTTCGGCTTAATCTTTCACTTGGATGTATGATTTTATGAAAATTAAAATATCTAATTTAGGCATGATTAAAAATGCAGAAATTGAATTAAAACCTTTAACTATATTTATGGGCGATAATGGTACTGGTAAAACGTGGGTTGCTTATACAATTGCAGCCTTGTTTGGTGGTTATGGTTATGAAAAATATTTAGAAGCCTATTTGGAAGGTAAAACTGGTTTTAAATTTGAAGTGTTAGAAGAGAAAATTCAAACACTCTTGGAAGAAGGTTCGGTAACTATTGATTTTGAAAAATTTCTAATTGATCATGCAGAGAAACTCATCAATGAGGTTGCTACTTTTTTGCCTCAATGTTTAGATACATTTATGGCAACAAAGCGTGTGAGTTTTGAAAATACAAGTATCTCTGTTGAATTTGGTGCTGATTCGATTTCTACATTAGTGGAAACATCTAAACGTATTAAAATAACAGCAGGATTTTCTATAGGCAAAGAAGGTACTTCATCCTCATTATCGGTTAACGCATTAAAGAAAAAAGATAGTGAGGAATTGTATTTCTATACAACTTCCGAAAGTAAAGATAGCTCTATTCCAAGTGAGGTAAAAAATATAGAGATTAAGAAATTTGTTACCTCTGTTTTATTCAGAACAATACATCGTTCTATTTTTACAAATACTCCTATTTTTCCGACAGAACGCACTACGTTTATTACCTTGCCTTTGCCTGCTCGTCGTGAACCCACTAAATCAAGTAGTAAAAGAAGTTTTTCGGATCGCCAAGAAAATAATAATGACTCGGAAATGTTTTTGTCTGTTCCCGTGAGACATTTCTTGGCAATGGTTAAATCTTCTATGGGAAGATTTTTTGACCGTAAAAAAGAGAGACAAGACGAATCTAAAATCAATAACTTTATAAAGTTATCAGATTTTCTGCAAAATGAAATATTGTTGGGTAATATAGATTTTGAGGAACATCATGGTTCTTTAGAAATTTTATACAGTCCAGAAAAAAATACGAACCTAGAGTTAAATATATCTTCCTCTATGGTTAAGGAATTAGCATCTTTATCTTTATATCTAAAATATGTGGCTAATCCGAATGATCTCGTAGTTATTGATGAACCTGAAATGAACTTACATCCTGCCGCGC